>NZ_LHPH01000042.1:0-5635 GCF_001298125.1 Pseudoalteromonas porphyrae
CTACAGATATATACGAAGGTCAAGACACCTCTTTTACAATTGACTTGAACTATAGGTTATTGGAGCCTTCAGCTACTATGAATGTGTTCTTTTCAGGAGAAAATGATGTATATTTTTCTCCTGATGAACCCTCAATAGACATCACACAAGCTGCTAATGGGAGTAGTTCAATTACTGTGAATCATGAGCCTATAGATTTAGAAGGTGCATCGCCATATTATTTAAATGTTTTAATGCAGCCATCTGACCCTGACTCAACGGCTATTTTTGACAGGAAATTATTAACAATACATTCTAATTGATCGTAATAAATATATAAAAACACGCCCTGAGGTCGGCAGTGAGCACTAAAGCTGACTGTTCAATATTTAAATAGGATCTCAGACAAATATATAAAGTAGACACCCAACCTAAAGTTTGTATTTTCTATATTTTCCACTAGCTTTTAATTAGTGAGAAAAATTAAAAGGACAGGCATATATTTTTGTTTGTCCAATTTTATTTCCTATCACGTTTACATATAAACCTTATTGGGTGTACCCTAAGTTTTTAAATCTAATTATAAGCAAACATGAAATTACGATTATTAATTTTAGCCTTATTATTCACTATCAGTGGTTGTAAAGCGCTAGGCCCACCTTTTCATAAAGCGGATAAACCACTAGATACTCGTTCGGCTGTATTTATATACAAGAGCCCTGAAGTAAAAAATGCCTTCCAAATTATCCTTAACAACGAGCATATCGCAACACTTGGACCATATGGTTACACTTGGCTATATCTTGAAGAAGGTAGCAACACCATTTCAATTTACGAAGGCTGGAACAGAAATAGTGAGAAGTATTCTTTAACTTTCAACACCCGCTCAAATGAAAAGTTTTACGCAAACATTTCATCAGGGTACAGTGAAACTGGAAGTAATCCTATGAATCAACTATTTTTCCAAAAAGTACCGTCAGATAGAGCACTAAAAGCTCTACCTCAGTACGTTTATCAAGAGAGTAAGCAAGTTAAATAAAACCGGCGTGATGAGATGAATAAAGATGACATATATGGCCACTCCGCCTGAGTCAAATTTTCAGGTGGTTTTTTATTCTTTTACAGTACATTTTTGTTATTACATGATGATCACCGCGTCAGCGAGTTTTTACTAATAAAGGTAATGGTCCTATGACATATATCCGGCGTCTAATGGCTATTTCGTTGCCGCGGCCTCATGAGATCCAAGAGGTCTTATTTGCCTTTGCACCCACGATGCCTCTAGGGCAGCTGTCATACTGAGGTTTCAAATAAGACAATAAATAATAAATAAAGATGACACCCATTCTAAAGGTTATATTTTCATCAGCTTTTAATTAGTATGAAAAAAACAGGGTAATGCATGGCAGTTGCAAGAAAACGTCAAATAAGTTTGGTTGATACAAAATACTATCATTGTATTTCTCGCTGTGTACGTCGAGCATTTTTATGCGGCAGGCTGTCTTATTGTTTATTACAGTCGATAAAGAGATGAACAAATAGACCTCTTGTGCGGACAAACGAAAGAGAATGCATTCACTTTATTCTGCGGCAGCTGTGTTGCCTTGTTCATCATCTAGAAAAGATGAGAAAGGCACTGCATTAATAAAGGGTAAACCCTTATTACCTTAAATAAACCACATACCTGCAATCCCTTCCAAAACGGCCATTAAAACAACACCAAGTTCTCTTTTTATAGTTACGTAAAATCGAAGTAACCGATTGAACCAGAATAAGAACTCAGCTATGGTTAAACCATCAATAAAAATAAATTAAAAACGGGTTATTCTAAAGCCTTGTTAGCTGTCTAGCATTTTTCATTAATTACGGAGAAATTTAATGGGATTAGGTGTTTGGTTTACATTTGTTGCCGCATGTGTTGTGTTTAGTCTTGCTCCTGGAGCAGGTACTGTTGCTTCAATTAATAATTCAATGATGGGAGGTATAAAAGCTGCTTTGAGAGGACTTATAGGGCTTCAATTGGCTCTGGCTCTTCATATATTGGTTGTCTCTTTTGGTTTAGGTGCACTGCTAGCATCATCAGCTGTTTTTTTCGAAATTGTTAAATATACTGGTGCCGCGTATTTGATATATCTTGGTTTCATAAAATGGCGAGAAAAAGGAACTCTAAATGTAGGTGAATCTTCTAATACTTCGGTTTATGGTCAACTTATTAAACAAGGCTTTGTGGTGAATTTAATGAACCCAAAATCAATCGTATTTTTAGCCGCATTCTTACCACAATTTGTTAATGTCAATAATTCACCCACAGAGCAATATATGATACTGGGTATAACGGTCATATTTATTGACAGTGTCGTTATGGTAGGTTACTCCTTGTTAGGTTTATTTGTGAAGCCGTACTTATCTAATCAAAGATTTATGTGTTTTGTGAATAAATTATTTGGCGCATTGTTTATTAGTATGGGAATAGTTCTAGCAAAGGCTGAGTAAAAACAGCTAATCGGTTGACGAAGGCCTCTAAACTCCAACCTTCCACACCACCCATCATGCGTTTTTTATTAACAGGAAGTGCAATAGGCGGTTTTTAATTAGTATGAAAAAAAACAGGGTAATGCATGGCAGTTGCAAGAAAACGTAAATAAGTTTGGTTGATACAAAATACTATCACTGTATTTCTCGCTATGTACGCCGATCATTTCTATACGGCAATTAGAGTGGCTGTCTTATTTTTTGTTTTAGATGTCTGCTATGAGTAAGAGCGGGTAATTAAGTTTTTACCCTTACTGGGTTTATGACTTCAGTATTTATTTAAGGTGGGTGTCAATTTTTTTAACTTTGTAATTATAAACAACTAACTAGTGATTATAGGGAATATTTATGGGATATGGAGTGGTTCCTTTTAGAATGGATCTTGACCTTCTTTCAAGCATTCTAGGACCTAAAAATGCAAAAAAAGGTTCATATGAAGTAATGTTTGGAATACTTAAGTCATCATTGGCTGGTCTAGATGACCAATTTGAAATAGAAGATGGCTGGCTTCCCGCAACGGATATATTGAGCTTATTTCTTAATGGAGGTACACCCCAAATAGCCGGGAATTGTACTAAGCACTGGTATGTGATTGAGCGTATTATTCAAGTATTTGGGGTGAAATTAAATAACAACAACTGGTATCCAAGTGACGCTGTCGACGTATTTTACGATTATGATGAATTCAAGATTTATAAGGTTGACCGGGAAGGGGAAATTAAAATAGGTTTACCCGATGACTTCCCTATCGTTTTCTCTCTAGAGCGAAAGGACTTCAGTAAGGCACTGAAAAATATTGGGAGTTGTGACATTTCCGTTGATCAAAAAATGCAGTTTGAAAGTTGGATTGCGGATTCGGACAAAGCCAATAATGATTTAATTTTATATTATTATTAGGGATGCTAGAGCGTGTGGACCTTTGTGGATTGAAATTTGTTCAATCTAGGGGCGATTTAATCGCGGCGCGAGGTTTGTAACCTAGCGGGCTAAGTAAAAACCGAGCAAAGTTTCCGCGTCCTGCTCTCGCCCCTTACCTACATCCGTGTCTGTCTCTTATACAGAAGTTTAAATTTTAATAGCGTTATGATCTAATGGTGTTTTTCTTTCCTAGGGAAAACACAATGTTTAATCCGAACCCTACAGAATGGGCACAAATGATTTTTGGACAAGCCAACTTGGGGGATCCTCGACGAACCAAACGATTAGTTCAACTCACCAGTGATATGGCTAGCAATGCTTCCAGCTCAATTGTTAAGGCTTGCGGTTCTTCCGATAAAATCGAAGGTGCCTATCGTTTCATTCGAAATGAGAATATTTCCCCCGAAGACATGGCTAATGCAGGCTTCAAACATACTCATGATATTATGCAGCAAAGACCCTTGGTATTAGCTATCCAAGATACAACGGGCCTGACATTTAAACATAATGTTGTACAAGAGTTAGGTGACGTTTGTTGCTCAAAAAAATGGAAAGACAAAAACAAGAACGCTTTATGCTCACTCAACTTTAGTATTGGATGCACACACAGAGCAAACCATTGGGTTAGCAAATCAACACTACTTTTATCGTGATAAAGCAGTAAAAGGAACACCAACAGAACAACAAAATAGACCCTTCGAAGAGAAAGAAACTTACCGGTGGAAGGCCTGTTTTGAAAAAATAAAGGCGAAAGTTAATGGAGTATCAAATGTTATTGATGTCTGCGATCGGGAAGCTGATATCTATGAATATTTGGATTATCACATTCAACATAAACACCGATTTTTAGTTCGAGCGAAAGAAAATCGGGTACTGCTCGAGCCTAACAGCAAGCTAAAATCGCTCATTGAAACAAGCCCTCAACAGTGTAGTTATAGCGTCGAAATTAAACAACGAGGTGGGCGTAAAGCCAGAAAAGCCCATCTAATGTTAAGCTATGAATCCGTTGTTATCAAAAAGCCCCAACTGGGTGAAGGAGCAGCTTCGCTAAAGGTTAATGTGATTATTTGTAAGAAAAAAAACACTGATGTGGAAGATCCGCTCTGTTGGGTACTTTATACCAATGAAGCAATTAATAACCCGGAAGATGCATTGAAGATAGTCAAGTATTATGAATTACGTTGGCGGATAGAAGAGTTTCACAAAGTCTGGAAGTCAGACGGGACGGATGTTGAAAGGCTAAGATTGCAACGTAAAAACAATATAATGCGTACCGCCATTATTCAAGCATTTATTGCTGTACGTTTAATGCAGTTACAAGAAATAGCCCAAAATAATAAACAGGCAACACAAATCAACTGTGAAGAGTGTACACAAAAATTAACGTGGCAATTACTTTGGATGAGGACCGAAAAAGGAGCACCTCCCCCCGCAAGCCCACCTTCGGTCTACTGGTTTTATTATGCGTTAGCCCGACTCGGGGGTTGGAACGATAGTAAAAGAAATGGTCGGGTTGGTTTTAAGGCGTTATGGCTAGGCTGGTATAGGCTAATGGATATGGTTGAAGCTACTGAGCTATTAAAAGCGCTGCAGCAGGATGCTAACTTGTGATCAAGAGACAGACATCCGTGTAGGTAACAAAGAGTCAATCGCCCCTAGGAAGAACCCTTTGGGCAGCGCATGTTTGGCATTTATACTGCGTTATCGCCTATTTATGGGGAGCAACCACACACCATAGGCGCTGCCTTGCCTAAATACCAAACACACTGCTGAAAAATTAATCACGAAAGGTCAACACGCCCTTGCATGAAGCAGGGAACCAAGAAAGTACTATTAAAATAATGAATAATGAATAATGAATAATGGTGATGTAATTCGATATAAATGCTCACTTAGTGGCAGCTATAGTCAAATAACTGATGATACCAGTATGAAAGTTGTTGGGAATAATTTAATTATAATTTCCAATGGTCAGACTTTCACTTTTTCTTTAGATATTAAGAATGGCATTTTAACTACAACGAGTGAGACTGATGGGCCAGAATCTTTAGAGCGACTAAACTCCATTCCTGATACATGTAATGGAAATGCTATGAAAATAGTATACATATCCTCTACAGATATATACGAAGGTCAAGACACCTCTTTTACAATTGACTTGAACTATAGGTTATTGGAGCCTTCAGCTACTATGAATGTGTTCTTT
>NZ_LHPH01000043.1:0-3966 GCF_001298125.1 Pseudoalteromonas porphyrae
CCGTCTCAAACTACTACGAGCTGGTCTGACTGCCAAAGGGTCATCGTTGGCCTTGCTTTTGGCTTAGCTTCCCTACCGCGTCCTTGCGGAACACCCTTGGCTCTCTCAAGTTCCTAATGCATCTCTTTAACCATGCCACGGCTTAATAACTCCGCTGACTCGCCACAACCTCACTCATTACGGTTGCTTTGCATGGACTTCAGTGGCGTTACAAACCTCGTCAGTCAGACTGTATTTATCGGAGCGATATCAGCACTTCAGGATCACGATAATCCCTATGGCCTACATAATTCTCTGTGTACGCTTCGCCAATCTTGTTCGTGTGATGCTATCTTCATAACTGATAAGCAATTGCTAATCCCACACTCCGCCAAAGGCGCAACACTCAATACGGGTGGTTAGTTAGACCTTGCCCGACAGGGACTTGCACCCTGCAAGATGGATCAAGCTTAGCTTGACGCACCAACGCCTAAATAACAGGCAAAAAATAGTTGGTTATAATTAGCGACGAAGGAGCAAAAACCAACTGTTTTTTGTCCTTGTTAATTTTCTTGTTAGGTTTATGGTTGCACCAACATACTTTTTGATACTTTAACAATTTCGTTTGTTGCCTGTATATATGTATTTGAATGCTCCCCTGTTTTAACTACACGTAGCGATACATTATTACCATAGCTCCAACTTTGTTGCAGTTGACTTAAAGGTGTCTGTGAATCATTAGCCCCTTGAAAAATGCTAACAGGAGTTGCTATTAATATAGAAAGGGGCTCGCTTAAGTCATAGTTTTTTGGAAGCAAAAGCTCTATTGGCAAGATTTTCAGCGGGCTTAAATACCACTTTGAATTTAAGTAGTTATTAACTGCAATCGATAATGACGGAGCAACCCCTTCTAGAATTACCCCTGCCACTTTTGTTTTGCCTATAGAGTGCACAGCAACAGTTGCTCCCAAAGAGCGGCCATAAATAATAGTTTTTTCTGAAGGACAATTTAATGAAATAGCTCTCATTGCATCAGTAATTAATTTTATTAATGATGCAATATTATCAACTTGACCTATAGCGCCATCTTGTCCAGAGTACGAGATAGAAAACACCTTAAAGTTA
This sequence comes from Pseudoalteromonas porphyrae, assembly GCF_001298125.1. Lineage (NCBI taxonomy): Bacteria > Pseudomonadati > Pseudomonadota > Gammaproteobacteria > Alteromonadales > Pseudoalteromonadaceae > Pseudoalteromonas > Pseudoalteromonas porphyrae. The sequence continues at coordinate 1,105 of NZ_LHPH01000043.1, forward strand.
TTCTTTTGGAAAGCTTTAAAAAGGGTTTCTTCGTATTTTTTTACACCACCGTGTCGTCCTGGGAAAAATACAATACATTGATCTTCAGATTGTCCGTATTCACGAACAAGTAATTCATTTTTTAATGAGTCGTAAAACTCAAATTTATGTAGTTCCTCAGTTTTAGAAGTTAAAACAATATTTGGAAATAAATAGCGTGGTATTTGTGCGTAAAGTATATACGCACCTATAGAAAAGTAGACACAAACCAGAAAAGAACACGCTAAAAGAATTCGATACACCTGATTACCTTGAATAAACCTAACGAGGCTGTAGAATAACTCTAACAGCCAAATTCAATTAAAAAACGAGCTCCTGTAATTAACTCTAAGCGTTTTTAAAGCACTAGGCAATGCACATTTAGGACCCACAAAACTGGCTGTTTTTCTTAAAAAAGAGTAATTCTACAACCACAACGCCGTTTTAAGCGGCAAATTGCAGTTGGCTAAAATAAGTGAGGCACGAACAAAAAGCAAACTGTAATTTGTCCGCCTTGAAAACCCTTGTTAGGTTTTCATATCAGAATTATCGAGTAAAAATATCAATACCGTTTTTTAAATCTGCAAGAACAGCCTTTTCATCATCAATTACAAGAGCTGAGTCATTTAAAAACTTACCTTCGCTATCAAACAAATAAGTCCATTGACCATTTTTAACACCTTGCACTTGTTCTTCCATCTTGACTTTAAGCTCAGGATCTTTTGGCCTGTATATATAATCCTTAACAAGTTTATACATGATATCTCCAAGAAGTGCCTCGTTGTGAGATTCAATGTGTATTTTTTTATTAATTAAAGCTTGGATTCTAACGTGATTATCTTTGCGCCTTACAGCGGTATAATATTTTGGTCTATCTATAATTCTTAGGTTTTCATAGGAGACTCTTGAGTACAACTCCCTGACCTGAAGAAAATTTAATTTACCTGTTATTCTTTCTGTTCTGCTTTTAATCAATTGACTTACTAATTTAGAGTCATTCATAACGCATATTATGAAAAAATCACCTAACCTTATAAGGACAGTACCAGTGCCATATAAATCAATATAATCAAAACGCTCACCATCATCAAATTCAGCGCATGGATATATAAACATACTTCCGTATACTGACTTTTCAATGTCTACACCGGTGTAAATACTTCGAGCCATGCAATGAATATGGTGCAAGTCTTCCCAATCGTAGTCATCACCTATTTTCTTATCAGATTTAAAATCATACTGAAACATTTTGTCTTTTAAGTGCGTTTTAATATAAAGAAGACATATCCAACTAAAAATAAGCTCTTTATTATTGTCGAAAAAATTAAGAGTTTTACTAAAACCACCATCAAAACCTTCAGCGACTCTTTTTTCAATATTTTCACCTAACAAAGAGTTACAGCTTTGACAGCAAGGTATTTTATATTTTCCATATTTGAATTTTTTATCATTCGGTAATGTTATAACCTTGCCAAATAATTCATATCGCTTGAGCACCCAGCGTGGAATGATGTGTTCATCATTAAATGAAGCTTCAGATCTTTCTATTCCACAAACAAAGCACGTATCTTTATTGCAAATAGTCGCCACAAAATCATCAATTGAAAAGAGTAAAATTTTTCCATCATCAGACTTAATATTCTCACTTACTTTCTTCAAAATGATTCCTTTAAACTTGACGGTTACAGCAATGGCCGACGAAAACCTAACGAGGCTGTAGAATAACTCTAACAGCCAAATTCAATTAAAAAACGAGCTCCTGTAATTAACTCTAAGCGTTTTTAAAGCATTAGGTAATGCATTTGGAACCCATAAAACAGGCTGTTTTTCTTAAAAAAGAGTAATTCTACAGCCACAACGCCGTTTTAAGCGGCAAATTGCAGTTGGCTAAAATAAGTGAGGCACGAACAAAAAGCCAACTGTAATTTGTCCGACTTGAAAACCCTTGTTAGGCATACTAGACGCAGAGAGCCTTATGAAACCGTGGCAGAAAAACATCTAAATGTTTATTCCAAAGCTCAGAAATAAGAGAGATAGAAAAACGATGAAAATAATCAGGTTGAAGGTTTTTACCATCTACCTTACCATCCAACAACTCATATTTATCAGCCGTCAACTCAAATAAAGGAGAATGAACAGCTTCGTTTCTTAATTCTCGAAACCAGTTATAAATATCAAATTGAAACTCATCTATAATTTTTTCAGATTTAAGTTTTTCAAGCCTATTATGATGGTTTTTGAGCCTACACTCTGTGTGTACTTCTACCAACACTTTAACCATCATCTCAACAAAAGAATGCGACACAATAATGAGTAAGCGATTGTTATCCTTAACTAGTCCAATTTCATCAAAGACTTTAAGGATAAATTTATCATCCATAGCAATTTCCATGTGTATGCCTAACGAGCCTGTAGAATAACTCGTTTTTAATTTATTTTTATTGATGCTTCAACCATAGCTGAGTTCCTATTTTGGTTCAATCGGTTACTTCGATTTTACGTAAATATAAAAAAGAGGATTTGGTGTTGTTTTAATGGACGTTTTGGAAGGTATGGCAGGTGTTTTAGTGGCTTATTTAAGGTGATAAGGGGTTTCCCCTTATTAATGTATCGTGTTTCTCAGCTTTTCTAGATTATGAACAAGGCAATACAGTTGCCATTGCGCATTCACTTTCGTTTGTCCGCGTAAGGTCAATTTGTTCATGCCTTTATTGACTGTAATATTCCCGAACACGGGCTCTATACATCCAAGTCGTCTGCTGTACTGCCGTCGCCCCATTGGACTGTCTATTTTAACTTTCATTTTGTCGATATAGCTTAGCTTTTTACGTGATTCATCATTTT
>NZ_LHPH01000044.1:0-3903 GCF_001298125.1 Pseudoalteromonas porphyrae
AAAATGATGAATCACGTAAAAAGCTAAGCTATATCGACAAAATGAAAGTTAAAATAGACAGTCCAATGGGGCGACGGCAGTACAGCAGACGACTTGGATGTATAGAGCCCGTGTTCGGGAATATTACAGTCAATAAAGGCATGAACAAATTGACCTTACGCGGACAAACGAAAGTGAATGCGCAATGGCAACTGTATTGCCTTGTTCATAATCTAGAAAAGCTGAGAAACACGATACATTAATAAGGGTAACCCCTTACCACCTTAAATAAGCCACTTAAACACCTGCAATCCCTTCCAAAACACCCACTAAAGCAACAGCAAATCCTCTTTTTATATTTTCACGTGAAAGTCAGTTGTCGATTGAATCAAAATAGGAACTCAGCTATGGTTGAAGCATCAATAAAAATAAATTAAAAACGAGTTATTCTACAGGCTCGTTAGGCTTTAGAGCTGAATTAGGAGCTAAATATGAAGAATCCAGTTGGGTATTTCGAAATCCCTGTAAATGATCTTGATCGAGCGACTAGATTTTATGAGGTTGTATTTGGATACCAATTTGAACGAACCATTATTGATGGAATCGAAATGGGGTTATTTCCTTCAAATCATCAAGCACAAGGGATTACCGGTGCTCTGGTAAAGGGGGACACTTATGTTCCAGGCAAAGAAGGTTCGCGCCTCTACTTTAGTACAGGCAACATTGATGAAACTCTAGATAAAGTATTGTCTCTAGGAGGTAGCGTTCTATATCCCAAGACATCTATCGGAAAGCTTGGCTGGGTTGCGGAGTTTGAGGATGTTGAAGGCAACTGTATCGCACTACATTGTGAATAATAAATAGTCACTTATATGAACTCTCATCTTCGGAGCTTATAAAAGCCTAACAAGAGCTTTAAACGGAATAAAAACAGTTGGCTACGTTCCGCTTCGCTCCACAATTATAGCCAACCATTTTTATCCGCTTAAGCAGGCGTTAAATTTGCCGAGCAAGCTCGGAGAATCCCAGTCAACTCTTGTTGGCACTCAAATTTAACAGCATCCTCTTATCTTACTAGATAAATTAGCATTATCGTCCTACTGTTAATTCATGAAAAATTCCACCGTGCAAGGCTTTCTACAAACGAGTTTTGCTCACTACCAAAAAAATCATGGGCTGCCGCTTTATCAAATCAAAGCCGCAGAGCAATTGATGCGTTGCCGCACTGAAGCGTTAGGTGGGCACAGTGTTTACTGTGAAGATGGCCACTTAAATGGGGTGTGGTACAACAGTTGTAGGCACCGTAGCTGTCCGCAATGTAGTGCACTCAAATCAGAGCAATGGCAACAACGCGTTGAAGCGCTCTTACTCAAAGGTAAACATCATCACTGGGTTTTCACATTACCGCATGATTTGCATAATATTTGGCGGTTTAATCGCGCATTTTGTCAACAACTACTTTTTACCTCGGTGAGAGAAACGATCCAAAAACTGAGTCTCGACCCTCGTTACTTGGGCGCTACGCCTGGGGTTATCTTAGCGCTGCATACATGGGCAAGAAATCAAACGTTTCATCCTCATATTCATTGTGTGATCAGCCATGGTGGATTAGGTAGCACGGGAGAATGGCAAACACCAAAACGAGCAAGTTTCTTACCGGCGAAAGTCATGATGATGATCTTTCGTGGGAAATATCTTGCGGGGATTAAAAAAGCTATAGCGGCGGATGAATTAGTTATACCGACGAACGAACGTGAGCAAGGGCTACTGAATTTGTGCAATAAGTTAGGACGTCAAGATTGGGTCGTCTATTGCGCTAAACCATATGAACACGGACAAGGGGTTGCCAAATACCTTGCGCGTTATATTCGTGGTGGTGCGATAAAAAATAGCCAACTACTTCATCTGGGGAATGAGCATATAAAACTGCGGTATAAATCCCATCAAACGCAAAAAACAGAATATCTTCGACTGACTCATGCTCAATTTATGCAACGATTCTTGTCACATATAGCAATCCCCAAAAAATCACAGTATCAAATGGTGGGTTTATATCATGGAAAGTGCAGACGTAAGCTCAATCAAGCGAGAGAGGCACTAGGACAAATCGCGTTGAATGAAGTCAAGGTGCTGGACTGGCAAAGCTTCGTCAATAGGCAAGGAGAATTTGTCTGTTGCAAACAATGTGGGAAGACCTTAAACCAATTAAGACCCATAGAAAAAGGGATGAACATAACGGAGTTTAGCGGTAGTTATGTGCATTAAGCTAACCTAAATCTGACTAAGACAGGCGCATGTCCTGTGCCTGAAATTCAAGAGGTAGGTAAAATAATGAGTTGTCAAAACAGTAAGATAGCAAGTACACTGGATTTATATTAACAATGTTTGTGGTATATCGCTTTTGAAAACCCATAGGTGATGGGCGGCAAACTTAACAAGGCGCTCAAGACGGACAAATAACAGTTGGCTCGCGCTCGTGCCTCGCACATTCTAGCCAACCGATATTTGCCGCTTAGCTTAGCGTTAGGCATCAGTGTTAACCACAATAGTGGCACCAATATTAGGAGTAAATGTGGAATATATACTTAGTATATTATCAGGTGGTTTGAGTGGTGCCGTATTAGTTTGGTTAGCTAAAGGGTGGATATCTGAAAGGTTGAAACAATCCATTCAGCATGAGTACGCAGAAAAACTCGAAAGCTATAAAACAGAGTTGAACTCGAAAGTTGAGGGTATTAAACATGAGAATCAAGTTTCTCAACTTCGTACATCATTGTTCTTTGATCACCAAAGAGATGCGTTCGCCGCTTTGATAACGAAAATAGCTCAAGTGAATACTGATTGGTTCAAGCACTATGATCCAGACGAAGGGTTATATGAACCTGTACCATTTGAAGGGTATCGAGAATTTAAAAGTCTGTTATACAAGCATCAATTGTTTTTGGACGAAGAATGTTTGATGGCAATGTCTTTAGTTACTTCTGCATATACAAGATCTTTTCCCTATGATGATCGTAGTGGTGCTCCTCCACACCAAAATGATTCTAGTTCCCATGTTTCATATATTGAATACCTACAACCAAGAATCGCTTCAATTTTCCGAAGTAAAATTGGTGTGGCATCTGATCCTCAACATTTAGTTGATATTGCTGTTCTATCCGCTATCGAGCTTGTTAATGGCTACCACTTTCTAGAGGTTGATATCCCACCTAAAGGGAACTTATCAACAAAGGGCATTAACAACGCCTCTGATAAAGTTGCTTTAGGTTTGAAAAACAAAGATGAATTAATATCTCTACTTGAAAATTTTGATGTGTACTTAAACCGAGATGGTGGTTGGCTTCATGAAGCACAACTTAAAGTAAAACGAACCCTAAATGTACTTGGAAAAATGCCTAACAAGGCAATTAAACGGAACTAAAACTGTGGGTTACGTTTCGCTTCGCTACACATTATAACCCACAGTTTTAGTCCGCTTATTGCGGCGTTAGTGCGTCAAGCGAAGCTTGATGCATCTTGCAGGGTGCAAGTCCCTGTCGGGTAAGGTTTAACTCACCACCCGTATCGAGTGTTGCGCCTATGGCGGAGCTGAATTTTTTTTCAGCGAACAAGATAGGTGAAGCGTACACAGAGAATTAAGTAGGCCACAGGGGATACGTGTCCCTGAAGTGCTGGCATCGCTCCGATAAATACAGTCTGACTGACGAGGTTTGTAACGCCACTGAAGTCCATGCAAAGCAACCGTAATGAGTGAGGTTGTGGCGAGTCAGCGGAGTTATTAAGCCGTGGCATGGTTAAAGAGATGCATTAGGAACTTGAGAGAGCCAAGGGTGTTCCGCAAGGACGCGGTAGGGAAGCTAAGCCAAAAGCAAGGCCAACGATGACCCTTTGGCAGTCAGACCAGCTCGTAGTAGTTTGAGACGG
>NZ_LHPH01000045.1:0-3633 GCF_001298125.1 Pseudoalteromonas porphyrae
GTCCAGTAACAGGCTCGAAATTTCTCGGGTTTACCTTTCGTTACGGTCAAGTGCAAATTCACGAACAGGCGCTAAAGAAATTTAAAGCAAATGTAAGAGAACTCACTAACCGCAACTGGGGGATCTCAATGACCTTACAAATTCATAAACTCACGCAGTATTTACGCGGCTGGGGACACTACTACTTAATAGCCAACGCTTATCAACTAACAGTGGATTTAGATCATTGGATCCGCCGTAGGGTAAGAATGTGCTACTGGCGGCAATGGCGCTCTTTCCAAAGGAATAGCCCGTACCAAAGTACGCAGTTTAATGAAATTGGGTGTTAGCGAGCGACTCGCCATAGCCTGTGGTATCACCAGTAAAGGCCCTTGTAGAAGCTCAAAAACAAAAGGAATTAACATTGCGCTAGGCAATAACTACTTAGCGTCACAAGGGTTAGTGTCATTGAGAGATATTTGGATCAATATTCATTACGGGAGATGAACCGCCCATTGCGGACCCGCATGATGGGTGGTGTGGGGGCTGGTGGTTAGAGACCTCCGGCTACCCGATTAGCTGTATCTTATACCATAGTAAAAGCACTAGAACTGGCGGACAATATAGTATTAATTGTTTCGGGGTAGTTTTGGGCATCAGTATCTTCAGGGTGCTTAAGACAAATACTAATAGCTAATTCACCTAGCCTGTTTATTTCGTTTAAATCTTCTTTTTTCTGCATCAATAAAATCATTTTATACACAAGAGAATCAACATAGTGCATTTCAATTTTTGCTCCTTGACTCGAACCAATTTCACAAAATAATTTTATTGCATCATCACAGAATTTTTCCGCACTATGCGTATCTCCACTGGATAAGTGACATGAACATATATCTCTATATGTATCAGCCAATTCAACAATAAACATAGACCTCCTGTCTTTAATTAGCCTATTAATATACGGTAAAGATTCATTATATTTCCTCAAAGCTACGCCATGATTTTTTGATTGAAAATTCAACATTGCCGTATTATGTAAATACCTAAATATGCTCTCATCATAAGAGTTACATCTAGATGCAATGAGTCTTTCACAAATTACTTCACCCTGTGAATAATACTTAAGACCATCATCATTCAAATTCAATTCCTGACATGAGGCTCCAATATTAGTTAAAACCATTAAATGAATTCGATCTAAGTCAACTAGCTCCGTTTCATTGAATTTAGCTAGAGTGGTTTTTATTGAGACTATTTTCTCTTCCGCATCGATTAAAAGTTTCAATGCTCGATCATATTCTCCCTGGCTATAATGACACGCCCCCATATTCTGAAGAACAAGGGTAAATAAAGGAAAGTGCTCAAAGATTTCTTTTTCAAATAACTCAATACAAATACCTAAGGCACCTTCAAAGTAGCTATAAGCCACTTCATACTTCCCAGAATTATAAAAAACAGTTCCTATTTCTTCTAACGAATTGATGTAATCAACAATGTATATATCTGAATTGATTTTAATAAGCCGTTCTGACACTTCTAAAGCTTTTACTGCACAATCTATAGCTTCATCGCATCGTTCATTAATTAAAAGAAGTTGAGACTTCAATATTCTACACTTATAATTTTCTTTAATAGACTTCAACAAGTCCAATTCAGCTTTATCAATTTTCTCTAACTCTGAGTCAAGATTACTTTCATTTAAAGCTTTTAAAGCCTCCTCTAGATCACCATTAAGAAATGCGCTAACTGCTAGTGAATTTAGCTCGCTAGATTTACTCAAATCCAGTTGACTTAGTTTGATTGCTAGTTCAGAAACTTGCCTTTCCAAAAGCTCTTTATTATGCTCAAGAGCCTGTAAATCTTGCTTTTTTCGGGTAAGTTCTACATCAAAGTATGCTTCGCTTCTAGTTATTATTTTTTCTTTATCATTGATGCTATTTTTAAGATTAACGATTTCGTCATTAAGAACTTTATATCTAGGGAGTTTTGTTAATACTTGTTCTCTTTGCTCTTCTTTTGAAACGGAAATATTGTGTAATTTAATTTCACGCTCCCAGTTTTTCTTTGATTCAATAATATGTTCAGATGATAGTTTATTGGTTAAATTAGAATTAGAATGGGCTAAATCATGATCATTAGGGCATAAAACAGCTAAATTATCATACTCATTATTTTGTGAAACCTCATATTCAACAATGTGATGAATTATGTATGAGTCAGATTTTAACCCTTTGCAACAGCAACATATATAATTACTATTTTCTAAAAGATCATGAACTATAGTAGGGTCAATAGCTTTTCGTGTAATAGCACGTTTAACCCAACTAACTTCATCCTTATCCAAATTATACTTATCGACTAATTGAGTAATATTTAGTGCTCTAAATGTTGTAACAGATAAACCAAGCTCTTCTAGCTTTATCGAAACATCTGACGCTACTCCATACTTCAAGTATGTATCTGCTAATTTCCCCACATTCAATCCTTAAATTTATAACTGGAATATCGATTTTTAAGACAGCTAACATTTTAGTATTTATGCGACACGCAGTTTGTGTTGCATAATCGCTTGTTGGACTGAGGCGCTACCTGCTCGGTGTGTTCGCGTTGGTATTGTTTATGCTATGGACTTAACTTATAAAGATAGGTTTTTTATGGCCTAACCGATATTTAGCCAATTTCATTGACGTGTATATCGTATCTAAGCTGTCCCTGCATTGCTCAGCGTTTATTATGTCCTTATTACACCTAAATTTAGCTTGATAAGCAACCATATTATTAAAACACACAGCCGCTATTAGCCTGAACAATTAAGCAGGTTAACATATTGATTCTATTAAGCAGGCTAGCCCGCTAACTCGTTCGCGCTATTTTATTTGTCGCCATATCTAAATTCATCACACCAATAAATCGTAAGATACCCGCCTTGCATGACTGGCAAGGCCAATGCGGTATTAATCGTTCTTGCTCTGCCTTCGGCTTAACCGCTTTGAATGGGGTTATTGATGCTTGAGCCTTTATTAACCCTAACTTTCGCTTGCGACACGCATTAGCTAAAAAGCCATAGTGGCGAATGCGCATAAACCCTTTCGGCAATACATGTTGTAAATAACGCCGTAAAAATTCATCACAACTCAGTGTCATGACTTTATCGCGGTTGTTATCTGCATAGTCGCGATATTTAAAGCTCACTGACTGCTCATTCGCTGACACGAATCGCGATTCTGACATCACGCCTTTTCGGGTATAACGCGCAAGGTAACTCACTAGCTTTTCACTGTACGTTAAACAAGCTTTGCTATACACGCACCACTTTGTTGGCGTGTTTATCTTCGCGAATGAACTATCRCATTCATTGAGCGCCGCCAGCATTTTYCCTCTAAAMACYGTYGATAAYGCTTTWACGGGGTATAAATAACCTTTTTCTATTTCATGCCAGTGCGCTTTATCAAGCGCACCTGCGGGTATCAAGCAATGCAGGTGAATATGCTGGCTTAAGTTCTGCCCCCACGTATGCAGTACGCTTGTCATACCTAACTGACCATGCCTCTTTCGTTTCGCAAATTTGCTCAGCGTTTGCCATGCGGCTTTAAATAAACACTGATACAACGCGTTTGGGTTGTAGTGCGCAATGATATTTAACTCATGCGG
>NZ_LHPH01000046.1:0-3592 GCF_001298125.1 Pseudoalteromonas porphyrae
GTGGGGTTAGTACGACAACCACGGCCGATTCAAGCGGTAATTGGAGCTTGTCAGGCAACGAATTGGATATTAGCGCGCTGAATAATGGCACGCTTACGGTATCAGCAACGCAAGTAGATAGCGCGGGGAATACCTCAACGGCGGCGACCACATCGATCACACTTGATAACCAAGCGCCGAATGCACTGACGATCACCACGCCAATTGAAGGCGATGGCAAAGTCAATGCCAGCGAGGATAACGATGTACTCGTGCAAGGTGGCGGCGCAGAATCAGGCGCCACCGTGACGGTTAACGTGGGTGGGGTTAGTACGACAACCACGGCCGATTCAAGCGGTAATTGGAGCTTGTCAGGCAACGAATTGGATATTAGCGCGTTGAATAATGGCACGCTTACGGTGTCGGCAACACAAGCCGACACCGCAGGGAATACCTCAACGGCGGCAACCACATCAATCACACTTGATAACCAAGCGCCGAATGCATTGACGATCACCACGCCAATAGAAGGCGATGGCAAAGTGAATGCCAGCGAGGATAACGATGTACTCGTGCAAGGTGGCGGCGCAGAATCGGGCGCAACAATTACAGTCAGTATTGACGGTGTGACTAAAACCACCACCGCTGACACGAGCGGTAATTGGAGCTTGTCAGGTAACGAACTAGATATTAGCGCGTTGAATAATGGCACGCTTACGGTATCAGCAACACAAGCTGACAGCGCGGGGAATACCTCAACGGCAGCAACCACATCAATCACACTTGATAACCAAGCGCCGAATGCACTGACGATCACCACGCCAATTGAAGGCGACGGCAAAGTCAATGCCAGCGAGGATAACGATGTACTCGTGCAAGGTGGCGGCGCAGAATCAGGCGCCACCGTGACGGTTAACGTGGGTGGGGTTAGTACGACAACCACGGCCGATTCAAGCGGTAATTGGAGCTTGTCAGGCAACGAATTGGATATTAGCGCGCTGAATAATGGCACGCTTACGGTATCAGCAACGCAAGTAGATAGCGCGGGGAATACCTCAACGGCGGCGACCACATCGATCACACTTGATAACCAAGCGCCGAATGCACTAACGATCACCACGCCAATTGAAGGCGATGGCAAAGTCAATGCCAGCGAGGATAACGATGTACTCGTGCAAGGTGGCGGCGCAGAATCAGGCGCAACAATTACAGTCAGTATTGACGGCGTGACGACAACCACCACAGCTGACACGAGCGGTAATTGGAGCTTGTCAGGTAACGAACTAGATATTAGCGCGTTGAATAATGGCACGCTTACGGTGTCGGCAATACAAGCCGACAGCGCGGGGAATACCTCAACGGCGGCAACCACGACCATCAGCTTGGATAATCAAGCGCCGAATGCATTGACGATCACCACGCCAATTGAAGGCGATGGCAAAGTCAATGCCAACGAGGATAACGATGTACTCGTGCAAGGTGGCGGCGCAGAATCGAGCGCAACTATTACAGTCAGTATTGACGGTGTGACTAAAACCACCACAGCTGACACGAGCGGTAATTGGAGCTTGTCAGGTAACGAACTAGATATTAGCGCGTTGAATAATGGCACGCTTACGGTATCAGCAACACAAGCCGACAGCGCGGGTAATAGCTCAACGGCGGCCACAACGACGATTGTTTTAGATAATCAAACACCGAGTACACTCGTCATTAATACACCTATAGAGGGTGACGGCATTGTTAATAAAGATGAAGATAACGATGTTGAGATCACAGGTTCGGGGGCTGAATCAGGTGCGACTGTATCCGTGGATATCGCAGGAGTAAGCCAAAATGTTGTTGCGAATGCCAGCGGTAATTGGACATTATCAGGTAGTGAATTGGATATTAGTTCACTAAATAATGGCACGCTAACGGTTAGCGCAACTCAGACGGATAGTGCGGGTAACCTGTCTGATTTAGCAACAAAAGTAATTACGCTTGATAATGTTGACCCTACAGGACACAGTGCAGCAATTACGCAAACTGAAATTAATCGAAGCAATGAAGCAGCGTTAAGCTTTACTTTGAGTTCTCTAGAGGGAAGTGGCTCATTTACATACCAAATAACAGATGGTTCAAATATAGTATCTAGCAGTGCTGCTACCACCATAAGTGCGGTAACGGCAGAAATCACTGACGTGGATGTAACCAATTTAAATGAGGGGACATTAACATTATCAGTGGCAGTATCGGATTCAGCTGGAAATGAAGCAGATGACGTAACGACTTCGGTTATCAAGCGTTACAATATCAAACCTGTGTTATCTGGTTCGCCAATAACGTCTATAGATGAAGATGCTGAATATAGCTTTACGCCAACACTCACAGATCCTGATACAGCTGACACACAAACCTTTAGCATAACAAATAAGCCTAGCTGGGCTACATTTGATACTGCGACAGGTTTACTTTCAGGCACACCTACCGATCAGGATGTTGGTACCACGACGAATGTGAGTATACAGGTATCAGATGGGACCGAGGACAGTGATCCACTGACATTTAATATTGAAGTAAAAAATACCAATGATGCGCCTATTGGTGAACACTTTGGGTTTAGCTTAGATGAAGGTGCGCTACTTACCAAAGTGGCTGCAGATGGTGTATTGAGTACGGCGACCGATGACGACACGGATAGTGATGATACATTAACAGCTGTAAAAGTAACCGACCCAACATCGGGGACATTAACATTTAATAGTGATGGTAGCTTTAGTTATCAACACGATGGCAGTGAAACCACAACTGACAGCTTTACTTATCAAGTAGTAGATACCGCAGGCGAAAAATCAGCAATCCAAACGGTGAGCTTTACAATTACATCGATAGAAGATGCGCCAGTTGTTGTTAATGATTCAGCTACTACAGATGAAGACACCCCGATTACCTTTAACGTGGTTGCTAACGACAGTGATGCTGAGAATAACATGGTTGTTTCCTCAGCGGCTGTTGTTGATGCAGCAACAAAGGGGCAGGTTAGTATTGCTAATGGCGTGGTAACCTATACACCATCGAGTAATGTATCAGGCACAGACACGTTTACTTATACAGTGAAAGACAGCACAGGGTTAACCTCTGAAAAAGCGACCGTAACAGTCGTTATTACCCCTGTAAATGATGCACCTGTAGCGAGTAACTTTAATGAAATGGTGGATGAAGATACACCAACAAGTGCATTAACAGTAAGAAGCACGGCCACTGATGTGGAAGATACGGTACCGACCGGTGATATTTCGCTTATCGCCCAACCAGTCAAAGGGTCTGTGAGTATTAACCAAAATGATGGCACTTTAATCTATACGCCTGCGGCTAATGAAAATGGCCAAGACACCTTCACGTACACCATTGCAGACAGTGATGGTTTAGTATCAAACACCGCAACAGTCACCGTTAACATAGGTGCAGTGAATGACCGCCCGGTTGTTGCGAATGATGCGGTGACTACCGATGAAGACACAGTAACAAGTGTGGCCATTTTAGCGAATGATTCAGACGTTGAAGACCAAGGATTTAACGGCGCGAATGTATTGTTAGAAGATAAAGGCGATGGCGTCGGTGAATACAGCTT
>NZ_LHPH01000047.1:0-3559 GCF_001298125.1 Pseudoalteromonas porphyrae
GTGAGAAAAATATCCTTGCTTAACGGTTAAACATTAGGTTTAATGAATAGATAATAAACGCTGAGCAATGCAGGGATAGCTTAGATACGATAGACACGCCAATGAAATTGGTTTGATATCACTTAGGCCATAAAAAACAAATTCCCATAGCATAAACAACACCAACTCTATACACCGAGCAGGTAGCGCCTCAGTCCAACAAGCGATTATGCAACACAAACTGCGTGTCGCATAAATACTAAAATGTTATATATAAACCCCTGATTAGGCACACCAACTAACAAAGTCTATTTTAGTAAAGGAATTTCAATGCAAAACAATCTTAATATACGAGGAGAGCCAATCCAGAGTGTATATAGTGAATTTAAGCAAGGTAAGTATATTGTTAACCGTCGTTATCAAAGGAAGCTTGTATGGACATTACCAGAAAAACAGAAGTTTATTGACTCTCTTTTGAATCAGTATCCTGTTCCTCTATTTCTTGGGGTGATCTTGGATCACGCATCAAAAGGGCGTTGTTTTGAAATATTAGATGGGATGCAACGATTAGATGCAATAACATCATATATAGACGGTGACTTTCATGTTGGTGGAAAATATTTTGATCTATCCGTAGTTGCTGAAACCAATCGTTTGCTAGAGTCAGGCAAGTTAACGCAAAAAGAGCCAAAACTAGATTTTGAATCATGTAAAGTATTACTTAACTATCCGCTACCAATCTCAACATCCAACTACACATCTAATGATAGCGTTGATGAAACGTTCAGAAGAATTAACACTGGCGGTGTTCGCTTGTCTAGGCAGGAAGTTCGCCAAGCTGGTGTTATTTCAGATTTCTCACAATTAGTAAGGAAATGTGCGATATATATTAGAGGAGACATGTCGCATACTGATATTGTAGAGTTAGATAAAATGAGAGCTATAAGCCTAACCAAAGAAGATCTAGGCTATGGTATTAATATCAAGGATACTTTCTGGAATAAAAACCACATTCTTACAGTAGAAAACATATTAGCATCTCGAGATGAAGAATTGGTTTCTCATGTAATTCTCCATATATTGCTTGGCTCTGACAGCCAAACATCCTCTAAGTTTTTAGATGAAGCATATTCTGAAGGAGCTGATGCTAGCAGAAAAGTAAATGATGCGATTTTAAAGTATGGTTTTGATGCTCTTTATAAACAGTTTTGTTTTACGTTTGACGAACTAACGAAAGTAATTAATGAGTTTCCTGCTGAATACCATACGCATTTGTACAAAGGAAAGCCTAGCAAAGTACAAGGTTCTTACCAAGTTCTATTTATTTCGTTTCATAATCTACTTCTCAAAGAAAATAAAAAAATTCAAAACTATAGGGCTTTAGCCGAGCAATTAAGACACGTAGCCACAGACTGTATGGGTGCTTTAAATGGAGACTACAAGTGGCTCACTAGAGACCGGACTAAAATGGTTAAAGCTGTATGTGGCGTTGTAAATTCTCAGTTTATTGCGAGAGAAGGCTTGGATGTTTCGTCGCAGTCATGGGTGGAAAATTTAGAAAATATCTTAAATCAGTCAAAAACTGAAAGTGTTTGTTATGATTTTAAAATTGGACTACATCCATTGTTTGGAGACTGTTCATTTAATGACAAACTAACTTCGAAAATAGTTAAAACACTGACGGCTATGGCAAACTCTCATGCTGGTGAGAACTATGTGATTCTAGGTGTTGCAGATAGTAAAGAAGATGCATTTAAGCATGAGAAAAAATATGAAATAGCCCCTAGGAGTTATGGAGATTTTTACATTACAGGTATAGGGAGCGAAGCACAGCAACACCACAAAGATATAGATGCCTATCAACAAAAGTTACAGCAAGTTTTGGAAAATCAACCTATTGATGAAAAAACGAAGCGTTTAATCCAGCGGAATGTTGTTTTCTTTAAGTATTATGAAAAGGACGTTGTAATGTTAAAAATCATACGTGGTGATTCACCAATTAAGTATGACGGAAAAATATACGTAAGAAAGTTGGCAAATACGGATCCGAATCCTATTGATAATGACAAAGAATTTGAGTTCTTTAAAGAATTTATGGAGCAGTCTAAAAGGTACCCATACAATTGATATATAATAATCAAAGGCAGTCGGACGCATAAATGCGAAGTTCACTTAATACAGCCGATGACCTAAAACGTTTTTGTCCAAATCCTAATCAGTAATACATCCACTATCCTCATAGTGACTTTTAAATAGGAGGTCACTATGAAACCAGAACTAAACCACAATGCTACTGGTGTGAAACGCCCTTTTAAGCTTGAAGAGATTTGGCGTATTCGCACTCGAATTGAAATTCAAAACGTAAGCGTATGGCTAACGACACCTAGCCTTGCTTAATATTCCAAGGTAATAGCGGTTCAAGGTCACCGGGCTGCTCAGCAAGGTGCTGTAAGCACGTTGATATGTAGTCATGCACTACAAGATCATTTGCCTTTGCGGTTTCAACAAGGCTATAGAGTATGGCGCTGGCATGCGCGCCATTGCAGGTATTTGAGAACAGCCAGTTTTTCCGCCCTATTACGAATGGTTTTATGGCTCGCTCTGCTCGGTTATTATCAATACTGAGCCTGCCATCTTCGAGGTAACAAAGATGCCACCCACTCTAAAGTTTGTATTTTTTATATTTTGCACTAACTTTTAATTAGTGCGAAAAATAAACAAGGTGTCCTATGGCTATCGCAAGAAAGCGTCAAATAAGCTTGGTTGATACAAAATACTATCATTGCATTTCTCGCTGTGTACGCCGAGCATTTTTATGCGGTGAAGACCGCTTTACAGGGAAGTCTTATGAGTACCGCAGAGGGTGGGTTGAAGAGAAACTACTGAGTCTAGCCAAGGTATTTTGTATTGATGTGTGTGCTTATGCAGTAATGAGTAACCACACGCACTTAGTGCTCTATGTTGATGATAAAAAAGCAAAGAGGCTGAATGATAAAGCCATTATTATCCGCTGGCATAAACTCTGTAAGGGCACTTTGCTTACTCAAAAATACATGCAAGGTGAAAAGCTAAGTAAAACAGAGCGCATATTTTTTAACCAAACGGTTGAGCAATATCGAGAGCGCTTAGCAAGCATCAGTTGGTTTATGCGACTATTAAATGAAGACATTGCGCGTAAAGCTAATAAAGAAGATGGTTGTACAGGCCGATTCTGGGAGGGAAGATTCAAATCACACGCATTATTAGATGAAGCCGCCATAGCTGCTTGCATGGCTTATGTCGATTTAAACCCCATCAGAGCCAAAATGGCGAATATCCCTGAAGAGTCAGCCTGCGTATTCTCATGACTTTGATCACCGATTCTCATCAGCTTTGATCACCTGATTTATCATTTTGTAGAGCCGTTTTTAAATTAGCTTAACTGATCATCATCAGTCAATTTATTTAACTGTTTTCGTATCGATTCTCCTTTTAAGTTCAACTTAATCGAACCATGAATTAGCCTATCTAAAATGGCGTCAGCATGGGTTGATTCTCCGATCATCTCATGCCAGTTTTCCTGCGGGAGCTGACTTATTAT
>NZ_LHPH01000048.1:0-3188 GCF_001298125.1 Pseudoalteromonas porphyrae
GATTATGTGAATCACAATGGGGGCAATGAGATATTGATTCTTCATGGTCGGCAATGGCTTGACCTACTTGGTTAGTGGCAATATTTGATTCAACTTCGTGGCGAAGCTTTTTAAGTTGAGCGTAATTTAAGTTGGTAATGTGATGTAGTATATTTTGAAACTGCTTGGAAGCCATGTTGCACCTACCGTTATTAGGTTTCAGTATATTAAATATAGTTCACCAACACTGAAATACAACATAGCCATATGTAGACAGTGTTTTATTTTTGTCCAATTACTGCATGTGCTCCCAAGTGGATTTATGCGAATACGACACTACGGTTTTTTAGCCAGTGCGTGTAGAGCCAAAAAGCGGGATATTATCAGCGCACAAACAGGTAAGCATAAGACTGGAAATCAAGGAAAGTCAGAGACAACAGTGCCGGTTAGCGTTAATTGGCCGTGTCCATCATGTAAGCAAGGGCGGCTGATACTGAAAAGCCTCTGTATAAAGGATGCAAAAATAGACGGCCTAGCGACGGGAAGCATCATAATGAATAGTGGTTAATAGTAAGTCGAACCGTTAAAAATAACTCGTTAACTAAGTTGGTGTAACAGAGGATCAGCTTAGATGTGGTGCTGCCTAAAATAAGCAAAAAAGATAACAGCAGGCAGAAACGCTATAAAAAAGCGTAGAAATGAAATTAATGAACAGTAACTAACCCGTCTAGTAGTAAAAGGGTGTCCAATAAAACTGCAATCAACGACTTCCCTAAAAAAGAGAATTCCTATAGCATTAAGCATACCAATAAAAATTGTTGAGTGAGGAGTATGCTTCGTTCAACAAGGTATTTATACGATACAAACAACGTAACGTATAAATACTAAGACGTTATGCGTCTTCAATTAAAGGAATAATACCCAAATGAATCCACCAAGAGTTTTTGTTTCGTATTCACACGATTCTTCTGAACATAAGGAGTGGGTGTTAAATTTTGCGACGACTCTCCGAAACCGCGGTATTGATGCTGTATTAGATCAATGGGATTTAAAACCTGGTGATGACTTACCTCATTTTATGGAAACTGAGTTGGCTTGTTGTGATTTTGCGATTATGATTTGTACAGCACCATACGTCAAAAAAGCAAATGCTGGCGAGGGAGGTGTTGGGTATGAAAAAATGATTATGACATCATCATTTCTAAAGAAGATCGACAGTAACAAAGTTATACCAATAATGAGGCATAACACAGAGAAAGTAGTTCCGACATTTATGGGGTCTAAGATCTACATTGATTTTTCTAAAGATGAAGATGTGGAATACAATCTTGATGAACTTCTCCGAACTCTTTTAGCTGCTCCTTTGTTTGAAAAGCCTGAAATAGGCAAGAATCCATTCAAACCTTTGAACAAATCTAAACCAGACAGATCTTCAGATGGCGTCAAGGAAGTTATGCTTGCTACCTCTGATGCTTTCAATGCTACAGCTAGAGAAGTTATCTCACTGGCTGATCTTTTAAAACATACGTCAATGCATAGGCTTACTTTTGAGAGATATTTAAACCATGCTGTCAATGATGGTCTAATCACTAAAGATGTGATTGCTCGATACGGCATTACGAGTAAGGGTATCGAATATCTGATTGAGCATGGTTTAATCGCCGCATAACAAGAACCTAAACCAGACGGCTAAAGCTGTCACATTTTTAGCAAAGAGACGCAAAAAACTGAGCCAGCACGCCGCAGGTTAGGTTGGCGTTTTATAAGCAATCGCATAGGTTTCCGTAAATGGATAATGAAGAGTTAGAAAGACGAGCCAAAATTACAAATGAAACGTGTGGCGGAATCCAACCAATGCACAAAGTTTTTTACTCTTTATCTATAAAGTATTCAGCAGATCGCTGTTTAAATGCTTTTAGAGTTTATGATTATCTATTGAGTAAGAATGCAGATGCTGAAGAGTTAATAAGCTCTGTTCAGGAAGCAATTGGACATGCAGCTGCATTGTCCCGCTATTTCTGGCCTACATCTATGGGCAAAAAGAAGATTGCAAAAGAACAAATCGATATGAGGCAAAGTCGTGGTGAACTACTGAGAAACCAGTATGGAGTAACAGACGACTCACCAATTTCTGATAGGGATATCCGAAATGCTTGGGAGCATTTCGATGAAAAATTAGATACTTATGTATTGTCTCACGATGCGGGGTATTTTTTTCCATCGCCTATTTTAGGTGATCATAGTTTAGCTGATGAGGCTATCGGTAAAATTTTTAAATTAATAGATCCAACTAATGAATGTTTGGTCTTATTAGGTAACAAATATTTTTTTAGGCCTATTCGTGATGAAGTTGAAAGAATTTTTAATGAGTAGTGGTAAATTGCTTATAACAAGGCATTAAACGGAACTAAAACAGTGGGTTACGTTCCGCTTCGCTACACAGTATAACCCACAATTTTAGTCCGCTTAATGCGGCGTTGAACAAAGCCGCTACGCGGAGCTAGCAACCTTCAGCATAATTGCCACACTTGTCATTGGGACTTCCCCCATTTGCCGGAGAAAACCAATGACCCCATTAAGACAACGCGTCATAGACGAGATCCGTTTAAGAGGCTACTCACCACGTACCGAAGAATCTTATATAAATGCACTCGCTCAGTTAGCTAATTACTACGATAAATCGCCTGACTTAATTAATAAGGAAGAGCTTGAGGCGTACTTTAGGTATGTAAACCTAACACAGCACTTGTCGCGTGCAACGATTGCAGTAAAACTCAATGCCGTTAATTTTTTATATAAATATGTACTACGGCGCTCATTCAGCATTGATATTGTATTGCCTAAAAAAGCACACAAAATACCGATACTGCTAACACGGGATGAGGTTCATCGCCTGTTTTTAAATACGGTATCTGCACAACAAAAAGTCATGCTTTGTATTTGCTATGGCTGTGGACTCAGAACCCGAATTCATTATGCAAGTGCACCACTGACCATAACCCACCAATAAATATGACATTCTGAAATATTTGCTAATGTAGTAAGTGCGACCAAACTCATTATCGAGGGAATTCAGAATGTCTTACGAACATCTTAACAGTTTCGAACGAAAAGCTATCTACTATCGATTCAATAGTGGCGAAAGCTGCCGATCCATTGGTAAGCTATTAAATCGACACCATACAACTATCATGCGTGAAGTTAAGCGA
>NZ_LHPH01000049.1:0-2969 GCF_001298125.1 Pseudoalteromonas porphyrae
ACTGCAAGCAACCAGCTTGTTGACTTTACAGAGCAAAATCCCGATACAGCGACTATTTCAGGGCGTGTGTATTTTGATGAAAACCAAGATGGCACCATTGCAGATAACGACACGTTATTAACGAATGTCGATATTACCTTAACGGGTAAGGATATCTTCGGTTCAGACATTAACTTTACCGCGCAAACAAATGCGCAAGGTGAATACACGTTCGCTGATTTATTTGCCTCAGATGCCAATGGATACACAGTAACGCAGACGCAACCTGCGCTTTATAAAGACGGTGTTGAGCGTAACAATGCAGGCATGATTGCAGGCTCTGATGTAACAGATACGGTTACCGTTGCGCTTTCAACAAGCAATCAGCTAGTTGACTTCACAGAGCAAAACCCAGATACAGCAAGCGTGTCAGGCCGTGTGTACTTCGATGAAAATCAAGACGGCACCATTACAGGTAACGACACGTTATTAGCGAATGTCGATATTACCTTAACGGGTAAGGATATCTTCGGTTCAGACATTAACCTTACCGCACAAACGAATGCGCAAGGTGAATACACGTTTGCGAATTTATTTGCTTCAGATGCTAGTGGTTATACCGTAACGCAAACGCAACCTGCGCTTTATAAAGACGGTGTTGAGCGTAATAGTGCAGGCATGATTGCAGGCTCTGATCTAACAGATACGGTTACCGTTGTGCTGACTACAAACAACCAGCTAGTTGACTTCACAGAGCAAAATCCAGATACAGCGACTATTTCAGGCCGTGTGTACTTCGATGAAAATCAAGACGGTGTGATTGCAGATAACGATCTGTTATTAGCTAATGTAGACATTGCCCTAACAGGTAAAGACATCTTCGGCACTGACATTAACCTAACAGCGCAAACAAACGCGCAAGGTGAATACACGTTTGAGAATTTATTTGCCTCAGATACCAATGGGTACACCGTGGCGCAAACACAACCCGCGCTTTATAAAGACGGTGTAGAGCGTAACAGCTCGGGTGCTATAGCAGGCTCTGATTTAACAGATACGGTTATTGTTGCGCTTTCTACAAACAATCAGCTTGTTGACTTTACAGAGCAAAATCCAGATACAGCAAGCGTTTCGGGACGTGTGTATTTCGATGAAAACCAAGACGGTACACTTGCCGGTAACGATAAGTTACTTACTGGCGTAGCGATTACCTTAATAGGTAAAGATATCTTCGGGACTGACATTAACCTGACAACGCAAACAAACGCGCAAGGTGAATACACGTTTGAGAATTTATTTGCCTCAGATGCCAATGGATACACCGTGGCGCAAACACAACCCGCGCTTTATAAAGACGGTGTTGAGCGTAATAGCTCGGGTGCTATTGCAGGCTCTGATCTAACGGATACAGTGACTGTTGTGCTGACGACAAGCAACGAGCTTGTTGACTTCACAGAGCAAAACCCAGATACAGCAAGCGTGTCAGGCCGTGTGTACTTCGATGAAAATCAAGACGGTGTGATTGCAGACAACGATAAGTTATTAGCTAATGTAGATATTGCCCTAACAGGTAAAGACATCTTCGGAACTGACATTAACCTGACAACGCAAACAAGCGCGCAAGGTGAATACACGTTCGCGAATTTATTTGCTTCAGATGATAATGGATACACAGTAACGCAGACGCAACCTGCGCTTTATAAAGACGGTGTTGAGCGTAACAATGCAGGCATGATTGCAGGCTCTGATCTAACAGATACGGTTACCGTTGTGCTTTCTACAAGCAATCAGCTTGTTGACTTTACAGAGCAAAACCCAGATACAGCAACTATTGCAGGCCGTGTGTACTTCGATGAAAATCAAGACGGTGTGATTGCAGACAACGATAAGTTATTAGCTAATGTAGATATTGCCCTAACAGGTAAAGACATCTTCGGAACTGACATTAACTTGACAACGCAAACAAGCGCGCAAGGTGAATACACGTTCGCGAATTTATTTGCTTCAGATGATAATGGTTACACCGTAACGCAAACACAACCCGCGCTTTATAAAGACGGCGTTGAGCGTAACAATGGAGGCATGATTGCAGGCTCTGATGTAACAGATACAGTGACCGTTGTGCTGACTACAAACAACCAGCTAGTTGACTTTACTGAGCAAAACCCAGATACAGCGACTATTGCAGGGCGTGTGTATTTCGATGAAAACCAAGACGGCACCATTGCAGATAACGATAAGTTACTTACTGGCGTAGCGATTACCTTAACGGGTAAGGATATCTTCGGTTTAGACATTAACCTGACAACGCAAACGAATGCGCAAGGTGAATACACGTTCGCTGATTTATTTGCCTCAGATACCAATGGTTACATCGTCACGCAAACACAACCTGCGCTTTATAAAGACGGTGTTGAGCGTAATAGCTCGGGTGCTATTGCAGGCTCTGAAACAACTGATTCGGTCACAGTTCAGTTAGTGGCTAACAATAATGAGTTAGTCGATTTTACTGAGCAGAACCCCGATACAGTGACTATTTCAGGCCGTGTGTACTTCGATGAAAATCAAGACGGTGTGATTGCAGACAACGATAAGTTATTAGCTAATGTAGACATTACCTTAACGGGTAAAGACATCTTCGGTTCAACAATCTCGTTAACGACACAAACAAGTGCGCAAGGTGAATACACGTTCGCTGATTTATTTGCCTCAGATGCCAGCGGTTATACCGTTACGCAAACACAACCTGCGCTTTATAAAGACGGTGTTGAGCGTAACAATACAGGCATGATTGCAGGCTCTGATCTAACAGATACAGTTACCGTTGTGCTTTCTACAAGCAATCAGCTTGTTGACTTCACAGAGCAAAACCCAGATACAGCAACTATTGCAGGGCGTGTGTATTTCGATGAAAACCAAGATGGCACCATTGCTGATAACGACAAATTATTAGCCGATGTAGGCATTACCTTAACGGGTAAAAATATCTT
>NZ_LHPH01000050.1:0-3615 GCF_001298125.1 Pseudoalteromonas porphyrae
AACGCGTTGTATCAGTGTTTATTTAAAGCCGCATGGCAAACGCTGAGCAAATTTGCGAAACGAAAGAGGCATGGTCAGTTAGGTATGACAAGCGTACTGCATACGTGGGGGCAGAACTTAAGCCAGCATATTCACCTGCATTGCTTGATACCCGCAGGTGCGCTTGATAAAGCGCACTGGCATGAAATAGAAAAAGGTTATTTATACCCCGTTAAAGCATTATCAACAGTGTTTAGAGGGAAAATGCTCGCGGCGCTCAATGAATGCGATAGTTCATTCGCGAAGGTAAGCACACCAACCAAATGGTGCGTGTATAGCAAAGCCTGTTTAACGTACAGTGAAAAGCTAGTTAGTTACCTTGCGCGTTATACCCGAAAAGGCGTGATGTCAGAATCGCGATTAGTGTCAGCGACTGAAGAAACAGTGAGCTTTAAATACCGCGATTATAAAGATAATAACCGGAATAAGGTCATGACACTGAGTTGTGACGAATTTTTACGGCGTTATTTACAACATATATTGCCAAAGGGGTTTATGCGTATTCGCCACTATGGCTTTTTAGCTAATGCGTGTCGTAAACAAAAGTTAGCGTTAATAAGGACTCAAGAGTCACACACATGTAAACCAGTGAAGCCAAAAACAGAAAAAGATCCATTGATACCGCATTGGCCTTGCCAGTCATGCAAGGCGGGTATCTTACGATTTATTGGTATAGCAGAGTCTGATGCGGCAACAGTTACAACAGAGCGAACGAGTTAGCGGGCTAGCCTGCTTAATAGAATCAATATGTTAACCTGCTTAATTGTTCAGGCTAATAGCGGCTGTGTGTTTTAATAATATGGTTGCTTATCAAGCTAAATTTAGGTGTAATAAGGACATAATAAACGCTGAGCAATGCAGGGACAGCTTAGATACGATATACACGTCAATGAAATTGGCTAAATATCGGTTAGGCCATAAAAAGCAAATTCCCATAGCATAAACAATACCAACGCGAACACACCGAGCAGGTAGCGCCTCAGTCCAACAAGCGATTATGCAACACAAACAGCGTGTCGCATAAATACTAAAATGTTAAACTGAATTTGGTGGTCGCCAAGGTGCAGTTCATGATGGTTATCGGGGGCAATTTTTCTGGCACATCAATGATGTAAATTGCAGTGATTGGGATGCTTCCTATATTTTCGAATCTGGCCAGGTAAACCCTGGAGAGGAATCAAATTGCAAAGTGGTGTTGTCAGAGAACGTTAAAAAATACTCTAAAGGTGTTTTCCCTACTGAGCGCCAATTCGGTATAAGAGAGGGCTCAAAAATTATAGCTGTAGGTGTAATCCTTGAGAGCAATGTACAAAATGCATAACAAGGCCATCTTGCATCGCCCCAGCAAAAAGACGCTGGGGCTGGACAGTCTTTCGCTACGGCCTTTTGTGCGTGGCTACGCCATTGTCGCACAAAAGGCCTCCACTCAAGCCTGCCGCAAATGGCGGCGTTAAGCAGTTATCGTTATCCCAATTAGGAAAAGTTATGAGTAAGCAGAAACGACTCCCAAATGGGATGCCTATAAATTCGATAAAAAACGTTTATATAAATGAACTTGAACGGCATTCTAATCAGTTAATAGGTGAAATTAAACTATTCCTAGTTGAGCAAATTCCATCGGACGTCACTAAAGCGACGGTAGAGGTTTTCCCTGATGAATATGGCGACGGTTATATTTCTATAGGTTTATATCTTGATAGTCCAAATGGCGCTAAACATGTTGCATTTGCTGAATATGTAAACGACTTGCCTTTGATAGATGTTCAGAGTTATGAAGAAGAGTTTAGCATTCCAGACTTAGTCGTTGATTATGTAAAGCAGTGGTTTTCTGAGTGTTGGTGGAAAGCTTGTGGTTGGGATTATAATATTTCCGTTGAATT
This sequence comes from Pseudoalteromonas porphyrae, assembly GCF_001298125.1. Lineage (NCBI taxonomy): Bacteria > Pseudomonadati > Pseudomonadota > Gammaproteobacteria > Alteromonadales > Pseudoalteromonadaceae > Pseudoalteromonas > Pseudoalteromonas porphyrae. The sequence goes on from NZ_LHPH01000050.1 coordinate 1,920, forward strand.
ATATGGTCACGAAGGGTTTGGAAACGGTAATTCAATTAAACTTACAAGAAACTGCTAGCAAGGCATTTAAACGGAACTAAAACAGTGGGTTACGTTCCGCTTCGCTACACAGTATAACCAACAATTTTAGTCCGCTTAATATGGGCGTTAGCTGCCTAAGTAGAGTCCCGTGAATAACTTAACGTGTTGTATTAAAAATGAAGAATGAAATTAAACTAATTTTCTATATTGTTTTTGCTGTGCTTGTATCTGGCTGCACTTCAATTGGGAGCTACATAATATCAAATCCTGATGTTTATCTATCAGAGGCTGAATTTATCAAAGCTGAGCCTGAAGAAATCGGTTTCACAAAACATGAATTTTGTTCACATACCACAAAAGAGTGTATTCCATATTTAACAGCGCCTCCTTACCTTTCTGAGGATTTTCCGTCGGGTAGTTCTGTTTATTACAACCTTCACGCAATAGGCAATGGAGTAGAAAATACGATATCTCATACAATGACACCTGATACATTTAATCGTTTAAAGGGAACTGCTCTATTGCTGCATGGATATGGAGGTAGTAAAGAGGTTATGATGGCTACGGCGATCTATTTTAGAGCTCTCGGCATGAACGTGGTCATCCCTGATTTATTTGGTCATGGCGAATCAAATGAAAAGTTTGCTTTTGGTACGAGGGAACATCAAGCGCTTTCCCAACTCCTCAGTAAATTGACAAATAAAAGAGAAAATAAAGAATTAACTGTTGTTGTTGGACACTCAATGGGAACTTTAGCTGCAAGTAACTTATTGTCATCTGATCATGTAGATGCAGCTATTTTACTAGCCCCTATGATGAGATTCGACCTTGCAGCAAAAGAATATTTACCAAATAAAGCTCCTATGTTAAACAGTATGTTTTCTGATCACGTACATGAAATTGTTACTCAGACAATGGAAGATGCATCAGTTACATTAGAAGACACAGATTTATTAATTAATTTAAATGAAAGCAGTAAACCAACCTTGTTAGTAAACTCAAATATTGATTCGGTTTCACCACCGGATTACTTTTCGTCCGTTAAAAATAAACAGATAACAAAATTTACATTTGAAAATCGCGCTCATTCAAGCTTGATGGTCTTCAATAAAGAAGACTCCAGTAAAATAGAAAAATGGCTATTTGAGCTTTAAATTATTACAGTGGCAGCTAACAAGCTGTTAAACAAGGACTAAATATAGTTGGCTTTTGCTCCGTCGTCGCTAATTTTAGCCAACTTATGTGGACTCCCTCTTGTCAACAACAAAAACTTTTAACACAAAGAAATAAATGCATACTTATGTACGAGCTCTAAACTGAGAAGCTATCTCTGGCTCTTTGATATTTACGCGAACTGGTTGTCAAATCTATAAAGCGAGCTAAAAGCTCTTAGTTGGCTACTGACTAAACCAGTTGATTTTTATCTTCCCGAATTCATTATGCAAGTGCACCACTGACCATAACCCACCAATAAATATGACATTCTGAAATATTTGCTAATGTAGTAAGTGCGACCAAACTCATTATCGAGGGAATTCAGAATGTCTTACGAACATCTTAACAGTTTCGAACGAAAAGCTATCTACTATCGATTCAATAGTGGCGAAAGCTGCCGATCCATTGGTAAACTATTAAATCGACACCATACAACTATCATGCGTGAAGTTAAGCGAAA
>NZ_LHPH01000051.1:0-2501 GCF_001298125.1 Pseudoalteromonas porphyrae
ACCACCGGATCACTATGACCTACTTTCGTACCTGCTCGACGTGTCTGTCTCGCAGTTAAGCTGGCTTCTACCATTACACTAACCGTACGATGTCCGACCGTACTTAGCCAACCTTCGTGCTCCTCCGTTACTCTTTGGGAGGAGACCGCCCCAGTCAAACTACCCACCAGGCACTGTCCGTAACCCCGATTCAGGGGCCAACGTTAGAACATCAAAACTACAAGGGTGGTATTTCAAGGACGACTCCAMMAMAACTAGCGTCKCWKCTTCWAAGTCTCCCACCTATCCTACACATGTAGGTTCAATGTTCAGTGCCAAGCTGTAGTAAAGGTTCACGGGGTCTTTCCGTCTAGCCGCGGGTACACAGCATCTTCACTGCGATTTCAATTTCACTGAGTCTCGGGTGGAGACAGCGTGGCCATGGTTACACCATTCGTGCAGGTCGGAACTTACCCGACAAGGAATTTCGCTACCTTAGGACCGTTATAGTTACGGCCGCCGTTTACCGGGGCTTCGATCAAGAGCTTCTCCGAAGATAACCCCATCAATTAACCTTCCGGCACCGGGCAGGTGTCACACCGTATACGTCATCTTGCGATTTTGCACAGTGCTGTGTTTTTAATAAACAGTCCCAGCCACCTGGTCACTGCGGCTCCCGTCCGCTTAGAGAGCAAGTCTCATCACAGATAGGAGCGTACCTTCTCCCGAAGTTACGGTACGATTTTGCCTAGTTCCTTCACCCGAGTTCTCTCAAGCGCCTTAGTATTCTCTACCTGACCACCTGTGTCGGTTTGGGGTACGATTCCATATAATCTGAAGCTTAGAGGCTTTTCCTGGAAGTATGGCATCAGCAACTTCACTACCGTAGTAGCTCGTCTCGTGTCTCAGGTTTARTGTTCGTCCGGATTTACCTAAACAAACGCCCTACTCACTTTCACATGGACTACCAACGCCATGCTTGCTTAGCCTGCTCCGTCCCCCCATCGCAATTATATCGAGTACAGAAATATTAATCTGTTTCCCATCGACTACGCCTTTCGGCCTCGCCTTAGGGGTCGACTTACCCTACCCTGATTAACATGGGATAGGAACCCTTGGTCTTCCGGCGTGGGAGTTTTTCACTCCCATTATCGTTACTCATGTCAGCATTCGCACTTCTGATACGTCCAGCATACCTCCCGGTACACCTTCAACCGCTTACAGAACGCTCCCCTACCACTCAGAATAAATTCTGAATCCGCAGCTTCGGTGCATAGTTTAGCCCCGTTACATCTTCCGCGCAGACCGACTCGACCAGTGAGCTATTACGCTTTCTTTAAAGGATGGCTGCTTCTAAGCCAACCTCCTGGCTGTCTGGGCCTTTCCACATCGTTTCCCACTTAACTATGACTTTGGGACCTTAGCTGGCGGTCTGGGTTGTTTCCCTCTTCACGACGGACGTTAGCACCCGCCGTGTGTCTCCCGGATATTACTTTACGGTATTCGGAGTTTGCAAAGGGTTGGTAAGTCGGGATGACCCCCTAGCCTTAACAGTGCTCTACCCCCGTAAGTATTCGTCCGAGGCTCTACCTAAATAGATTTCGGGGAGAACCAGCTATCTCCCGGTTTGATTAGCCTTTCACTCCTAGCCACAGGTCATCCCCTAACTTTTCAACGTTAGTGGGTTCGGTCCTCCAGTTGATGTTACTCAACCTTCAACCTGCCCATGGCTAGATCACCGGGTTTCGGGTCTATACCTTGCAACTMKTCGCCCAGTTAAGACTCGGTTTCCCTACGGCTACCCTATTCGGTTAACCTCGCTACAAAATATAAGTCGCTGACCCATTATACAAAAGGTACGCAGTCACCCAACAAGTGGGCTCCTACTGCTTGTACGTACACGGTTTCAGGTTCTATTTCACTCCCCTCACAGGGGTTCTTTTCGCCTTTCCCTCACGGTACTGGTTCACTATCGGTCAGTTGGGAGTATTTAGCCTTAGATGATGGTCCACCTATATTCAGTCAAAGTTTCACGTGCTCCGACCTACTCGATTTCACTTAAAATGTCTTTTCATGTACGGGACTATCACCCTGTATCGTGGCGCTTTCCAGCGGCCTTCCATTAACACATAATAAGCTTAAGGGCTGTTCCGGTTTCGCTCGCCGCTACTTCCGGAATCTCGGTTGATTTCTTTTCCTACGGGTACTTAGATGTTTCAGTTCTCCGCGTTCGCCTCGTTAACCTATGTATTCAGTTAACGATACCTGCAAGCAGGTGGGTTTCCCCATTCGGAAATCCTAGTCTCAAGTGCTTTTTACTAGCTTGACTARGCTTATCGCAAGTTAATACGTCCTTCATCGCCTCCAACTGCCAAGGCATCCACCGTGTACGCTTAGTCACTTAACCATACAACCCAAACGGGTCTTGCTTGGTCTTTGTTACTTATGCTGCCTTGCTATCAATTTTTGCTTGGTTACATAACACGTTATGCGCCCAGCGACAAAAATATCAGCGGCGTTGC
>NZ_LHPH01000006.1:0-70495 GCF_001298125.1 Pseudoalteromonas porphyrae
CAATCACCTCTAGAAAAATTAGCGCCATTTGATGATATTGCAGAGTGGCTCATACACGATAATACTATTACTGTTCCTGCTAAGATTAATTTTTTCATTTTTATTCCATTCCTTAAATTATAATAATATTAGATACTAAATTAGTATCTGTATTAGATACTAGATTGTAAATGATGGTAATTCAAATTGTTTTTTTGTCAGTGATTTTTCGAGGTAGTACCAGCTTAAATTTAGGGATAACGAAGCGACTAAAGGTAAGTAAAAACGTAAAAGCTATTAATACCAATCTGCATAAATATTTGAACAATTTAACTAATTAAATCAAGACTATAACTTCGTTAAAAAATTTTTGTTTAGAACAATTAGATATACAATTTTTTGCCTAGGGCGTGTTGACCTTTGTGGATTGAAATTTGTTCAATCTAGGGGCGATTTAATCGCGGCGCGAGGTTTGTAACCTAGCGGGCTCGATAACTGCTCCTGCGTTATTCTACTAGCTCACATCCATGTGAGAATAAGTAAAAACCGAGCAAAGCTTGTGCGTCCTGCTCACGCCCCTAGGAACAACCCTTTGGGCAGCGCATGTGCGTTATCGCCTATTCATGGGGTACAACCACATACACAGGCTCTGCCTTGCCTAAATACCAAATAGATTATTGCTGCAAAATTAATCACGAAAGGTCAACAGGCTCTAGTTATAGCGCAATTTTTTTGTCATTATATAGACTCCATATCTATCCAGATTGGTATAAGTTATTGAACCCAAATAGCAACTCAGCTATGGTTTGCTTATCAACAAGGTAAAATAAGTCATTCTAGTGGCTTATTATGAGGCTCAGGATTTATAATGAACTACGAAGAGTTTAATCAGTTTTGCAGATCCTTTCCAGCTACTACCTATATAATTCAATGGGGTAATTGCCATGTCTGGAAAGTTGACGGTAAAGTATTTGCTATAGGTGGCTGGTCAGATAATCAATCACCAGCTTTTACATTTAAAGCTTCAGAGCAAAATTTCGTTTTTCTAAGTGAAAGTGAAGGCTATAAACCAGCCCCATATTTTGCTAATCGTGGAATGAAGTGGATTCAGCAGTTTAATAATACAAACAAAGAAGATCTGCAATATTACCTTAAAGAATCATATCGCTTAGTTTCTTTAGGGTTAACTAAAAAAAGGCAGAAAGAGCTAGGTTTAAATCAAGAGGTAAGTGCATTGTGATCCGCAAAGTTAGAGGCTTCTAGTCAATAGCTTCAGTATAATAAGCATAGCGATATAAAATGTAGGATGGATTTGGTTTTTATACCAATCGTGTTGAGGTAATGACCATTTATAGCGAAAGATAAATACAGTGATAACAAGGCTGAAATTTTGACATGGTGTTGTTTTCGGCAATTGCTCCTGCATTGCTCTACCTCCTGAATCCATGCAGTCGTACATGAAAAATTACTAACGCAGTTAGCGCTTTATTTAGTCCGATAGAATGGTTAAATATTTAAGTCGATTGGTGCTAATCGTTATGTCTAAAAATAAAGCTGAGGTGCATTAAACTGGTTAGCTTGAGCGAACACCAAGTATAGTAGTTTAATTGCTCTTATCATAAAAGTCAGGATTGCCGACTTTTATGATTTATTCAAAAGCGGATTTATAATTATAAGGGCTTAGTTACCCCAAGGGTTACTTGCATTTGAGCGATTTTTACGGGTGCGAGCGCGGTCTTTCGCTTCTTTTTTAGCCTGAATACGTTTTGCATCACTAAAGCTTAGTTCACAAGGTTCACCAGGCTTATCACCTTCAGGAATAATACGATCACGGGGTGGGAGCTCATACTGTACGTCATCAGGCTTTGGTAGATTTTTTAGACGATAAAGATAAAAGTTATCAACTTTATCTTGGGCCCACTGAGTTTTTCGTAAAAACTTAACAGCAGATTTAATATCTGGATTATTTTTAAAGCAATTTAGTTGTAAATAAGCGTGTAAAAGTTCCCAACCATATTGCTCGACTAACTCTGATACAACTTGCTCCAGTTTTACACCTTGCAGTGGGTTATTTCCGAATAAATCTTCATTGCTCATAAGTACATTCTTTTCAAATATCTAATAAAGTAATTATAATTTTTATGAGCAAAATTTGATACAAGAAAATTACTAATATCTAAAATTGCGATTTTACAAACGTCAGAGGAATGGGTAAGCTTACGAAGCTTTAATAAGATTAGGCATGACGCCAACTACATCGGATGATAGATTTAAGGAATAGTATACATGGGACTTTTCAACAAAATTAAAACACAAGCTACATCAATTGGTTCAAATATCAGCGAATCAACGTCAAAATTAAGCTCAGATATGAGTACATCACTTAAAGAAAATTCAAAATTATCAGCAATTCGCTCAGAAATAACATCAATTGAAGGGCAACTCAATATTGGTTATCAAGATATTGGTAAAAAATATGTTGAGAACCTATTAGAGAATGAAGGTCAAAATATAGACGCCGCATTACAAGAATCATTGAATCGCGTAGAGCCTTTACTTGAAAAGAAACTAGAGCTTGAAGATGAAGCGATAGAAATCGAAAAAAAGCTAAAAGACCAAATTATAATCCAAGAAAAAGCACTTTTTCAAAAAGAATATGACCAAGAAAAAGAAAAGCTTGAAAAAGCAGTAAAGCTTGATGTGATTTCTGTAGATGAAATGACTGAGAGACTAGCTAAAGCACGCTTCAAATTAGATAATTTTGATACTATCCGTAAAGTTAAAAAGCAACACGAAATGAATTTGATATCAAAAGAAGAGCTTAAAGAAAAGCTAGCCGCTTTAGGTGCATAAACACGTTGAGCTAATTTATAAAAGCCGCGATTATCGTATTGCGGCTTGTTAGTGTTAGGCTTGGCAATTAACTACAACTCGACCTCGTATTGTTCCTGCCATTAAGTTATTAGCTGCTTCAATGACATCAGGTAGGCTAATTTCGGTCGATATTTTATCTAAGTAGCTACTTTCTACAAGCTCAGCTAAACGTTGCCATGCTTCTACTCTGTCAGATTTTTGGCGCATAACACTGTCAATACCCATTAATGAAATCCCGCGCAAAATAAATGGGGCTACGGACGCAGGTAAATCCATACCTTGTGCCAAACCACACGCTGTCACAACGCCGCCATATTTTAATGATGCACAAATATTAGCAAGTGTGTGGCTGCCAACAGAGTCAATAGCCGCGGCAAATCGTTCTTTAGCTAACGCCTTACCTGGAGTTGATAATTCATCACGATGAATTACTTGTTTTGCTCCAAGTTGTTTTAAGTAATCTGTTTGTTCAAGGCGCCCAGTCGCAGCAACTACGCTGTATCCTAATAGGTTTAATAGATACACGGCAAAGCTTCCTACGCCACCGTTTGCACCTGTGACGAGTACATCACCAGAGTCAGGTGTTATGCCTTGTTTTTCAAGTGCAATAATACTGAGCATAGCAGTGTATCCTGCTGTGCCTATCTGCATCGCTTGTTTAGGTGATAATTTTACGGGGAGTGGAATAAGCCACTCTGAGTTTAACGATGCTTTCTGTGCAAGCCCACCCAAGTGTTTCTCACCCACACCAAAACCGTTGAGCAAAACGAGTTGACCGTTTTGGAATTCATTAGACGTAGTTTTGGTGATTTTACCTACTAAATCAATCCCGGGGATCATTGGAAAAGTACGTACAACAGGGCCTTTTCCTGTAATGGCTAAGCCATCTTTGTAGTTAAGGGTACTAAAAAGTACGTCTAACTCAATATTATTGTTGGGTAATAGATCTGTTGTTATTGTTTGCAACGCGGCTGTATAGGTATTATCAATGTTATTAATAACAATGGCTTTAAATTCATTTTTCATGTTGAATCCTTTTAGACCGATCGTCTTTTAATTGGGAAATAAAATGCGCAATTACCTAAGCAATGCGCGTAAAAACATTTCTGTGTAGAGCGTTAGTGGGTAGGGGGTTTTGGTTAGTTTTGCACGCATTACTGCACCTTCCCAGCCTATCCAAAAATACTCACTCATTTGGTGGGTATTAACAGTGCTTGAAATGACATTATCTTGCTGGGCTTGATCTAAACAAACCTGTATAAGGCTTTGCCATGATTCGTAGCATTGTACTAGTTTAGTGTTAAATTCATTATTTAAATGGTTTAACTCTTGATTTAGGTTACCAATTAAGCAACCTCTATTATAATCGTATTTATGCATCGAACGTGCAGCACTTTGTGTGAAATTAACAATGCGCTCTAAATAAGGTGCATCACTTTGCGATAAGTAGCGATTGAGTTTGGCTATAAAGTAGCTGTTATAAGCATCAACAACCTCCAGTCCATAAGCTTCTTTACTGCTAAAATAATGGTAAAACGATCCTTTAGGCACACCTACTTTCTTTAAAATTGTATCGAGCCCTGTTGCACTAAAGCCAAATTCAGTGAGAGTTTCCACGCCTGCTGAAATCAATAATGCTTTTGTGTCGGCATTACTGCGATTAGCTTTTGGTGGGCGACCACGTCGCGGTTGCTGTTCGGTATTTTTTATCATATTCATATATTAGACCGATCGTATTTATATGTGCAAGTATTAATTTTATTCGTAAAAATATTGCGATTGTTAACTTAGTGATTATGTTTTTTTCGATAAAGTAAGAAATATAAGAACTTCTTTAGATTTAAATAGTTGAAATAAAATTGTCATAATTACATTTATTTTAGGAACTATCAGAGATATTGACTGGTCATAATTAAAGCACATGAGTACCTCTGATTGATTAGATTGCCGTAATTTATGTATGAATATAAATCGCTGAGTCAGTGGTATGACCATATTGCTTTTTAAAATGTTAATTCATTTTTGCATCAGCAGCTTAGTTAATGTCAATTTATTTAATTGCATTTGTGATTTGAATTTAACAGTTTTATTAACTATTCATTAAATGTAGATGTCATAAACGCTACAAATATATAAATATAAAAGGTGAGGATTTACCTATGAAGAGACAGAAAAGAGATCGGTTAGAAAGAGCTCATTCTCAAGGCTTTAAAGCAGGCTTAGCAGGTCGTTCAAAAGACCTTTGCCCTTATCAACAAATAGATCCTAAATCAGAATGGTTAGGTGGTTGGCGTGAGGCGATAGATAGTCGTAACTTGTATAAGACCTAAAGGTTAGATCAAATTTAAGCAAAAACGCCTCGCTAAAATAGCGAGGCGTTTTTGCAGCAATGTTTTAAAATTAAAACGCGCTAGTATCTTGAAAAAGGCCTACTTTAAGATCTTTTGCTTCATAGATTACACGGCCATCAACTTCAACGGTGCCGTCAGCCATTCCCATGAATAAACGTCGTTTAATTACGCGCTTCATCGTTAAACGATAGGTAACTTTTTTAGCGGTAGGTAACACTTGCCCAGTAAATTTAACTTCACCTACACCTAAAGCACGACCAAGACCAGGACCACCTGACCAACCAAGGAAAAAGCCAACTAATTGCCACATCGCATCTAAACCAAGGCAGCCAGGCATTACAGGGTCACCTTTAAAATGGCAATCAAAAAACCATAAGTCAGGGTTGATATCTAGCTCTGCAACTATTTCACCTTTACCGTGTTCGCCACCATCATCAGTGATCGAAATGATGCGATCCATCATTAACATGTTATCACTTGGCAAGCGGCAATTGCCTTCACCAAACATATCGCCTTGACCACATAGGATCAAATCTTCTTTTGTATAGCTATTTTTAGGTTCCATAACACTTTTTCGTCGCTTAGAAATTGCAGAGTACTTTAGCGTACACTTGTACGCTAAACAACTCTGAGCAGTTAAAAAATAGTTGATTAGCACGTAAATCAATCTAAAAAGATAAATAACATGTTAATTTCACGTTTAAAATAAAAGAATTTTTATCAAATTCTGTCATCAAGACCTCAAAAAAATAGACGAAAAATTAAGGATATGCTTAAACTTAATGTTGCATATATCTAATTACGTCTTATTTTCATTAATGCGTTAGTTAAATGGCTTTTAATTCAAACCTAAACTCGCTTCTTGAGGTGGTTTGGGTATAATTAGCCTGATTTTTTAACCAGTATAAAGGAAGTTTATGATCCTTTTTGTTAACGCACTTACAGTAATTGATTTTTCTTATCTGTGTAATAAACGAGGCGCAGTTGGCGAAAGCTGGATTGTTGATTTAACGTTGCACGGTCAATTAAATGAAGAATCGATGGTTCTCGATTTTGGTTTAGTTAAAAAACAGATCAAAGGTATTATTGATGATTGTATTGATCATAAGCTAGCGATACCGTCAATTATTCAAGGTGAAGTAGTCGCATATGATGACTATAGAACACTTGATTGTACTTTTGGTGACGGCCATCACTTAGCGATGAGTGCGCCGCATCAAGCATTTTGTATGATCGATGCACCTGTTATTAATGAGCAATCAGTCATCGACTTTTTAATCGCTACAATTATGCCGCAACTGCCTAGTAACATAGACAAAATCGAGATTGAACTAAAGCCTGAGCATAGTAAAAGCTTTTATTATCATTACAGTCATGGGCTTAAAAAGCATGACGGGAATTGCCAGCGTATTATTCATGGCCATCGGTCACAAATTGGTATTGCATTAGATGGTATGGCTATGCCTCGTTTACAAAAACAATGGGCTGATAAATGGCAAGATATCTATTTAGCGACCGCTGAAGATGAAATTAAAGCAGAGCAATTAATTCACATCACAGCAAAAAAAGATGATTTATGTTTTGCATATACGGCTGCCCAAGGTTATTTCGAAATGGTACTGAGTAAGGTTCGTTGCGATATTTTACCCGTAGATACAACCGTTGAATGTATAGCAGCTTACTTAGCTGAACAAGTTAAATTAGTACACCCTGATAATGATGTAAAGATTACGGCATATGAAGGTGTCGCTAAAGGGTCAATTTGTTATGCGTAATTTTATTTTAGTAGGCGCATTATCAACATTAAGCTTTTTTAGCCAAGCAGTCGAATTAAAAGGCCATTTAACGCAAGGTGGTTTAGTCACCGGGCAGCTTGAAGACGCTACTTTGATAAAGTTTAATGGTGAGCCATTAAAAGTAACAAAGGAGGGTTTTTTTGCATTTGGCTTTGGCCGTGATTCGCAGCTTAAGCACACTTTATCGTGGGTTGATAGCAACAGCAAGGCACACGAGCAACCTATATTGATCACCAAGCGTGATTATAATATCGATAAAATCACCGGTGTTGCTAAAAAATATGTATCGCCACCTAAAGAGGTGAGTGCACGTATCAGCCGTGAAGCTGTTGCTGTTCGTAATGCACGAAAAGTAGATTCAGAACTAACCTACTTTTTAGATCCTGTTTATAAACCTGCCGAAGGGAGGATTTCGGGTGTTTATGGTAGTCAACGTTACTTTAATGGAGAACCCCGCAGGCCTCATTTTGGCTTAGATATTGCCAATAAAACGGGTAGTCCAGTGTATGCGCCTGTAAGCGGTACTGTTGTTTTTGCTGATGTTGATTTGTATTATTCTGGCGGGACCTTAATTTTAGATCATGGGCATAGCGTTACATCAACTTATATTCATTTGAGTAAATTAGATGTAAAAGTAGGTGATAAAATTATCCGTGGGGAAAAAATAGCTGAAATAGGCGCTACAGGACGAGTGACTGGCCCGCATTTAGATTGGCGTTTTAATTGGAAGGGCGAACGCCTTGATCCAGCTCTTATGATGTTAGACACATTAGCAAACAAAAAGTAGAAACTATGACAACTGAAGTAAATCGTGAAAAGATTATTGCACAGCGAATTATTGATTCAACAACATCTGTTACTAAAACGGTATTCCCTGGACGGACAAATCACCACAATACTTTATTTGGTGGTGATGCATTAGCATGGATGGATGAAGTCGCATTTATTGCAGCGACTCGTTTTTGTCGAAAGCCACTAGTCACTATTTCATCTGATCGAGTCGACTTTAAAGAAGCAATTCCTGCAGGAACGTTTGCTGAACTAATATCAAAAGTTGTTCACGTTGGTAATACAAGCTTAAGAGTCGATGTTGAAATATTTTTAGAGACTATGCATAAAGATAACAAACACTCAGCAATTACAGGAAGTTTTACCTTTGTGGCTGTTGATGATAACCATCGTCCGACACCTGTTGTATGTGACAAAATGATTTATGGTTTCGATAAATAAAAAGTATACGAATAAGCTTAAATTGGGCTTATTCGTAACACAAATAAGAACACATCATACTTGATTTTAAATAAATAATAATAAGCACCTTTGATAATCTTTACTAAAATAATTATCAAAGGAGGGGTTATGGCAATATTTCTCGGTGGGGTTTATATTTTTGTATTGTTCTTGGCTTTTAACAAAATAGATAACTATGTGTTGGATTTAATAGCCTCTTTTAGAGGCCAGCTAATTTATTGCTTGGTCTTAATTAGTTTACTGCTATTTTTGAAGATTAAAAAAACGGCTATGGTTTTATTAAGTATTTCTTTTGTTTTGCTGTTAGCTCACTATGCACCATTTCAAAGTAAATTTAACATAACAAAAGAAGATAAAATCACGGTTAAATTAATAAACCTGCATTACTATAATCAGCATATTAAAACTGTGCTACAAGATTTTTATGAAGAAAATACATGGGACATTTTAGTTCTTCAAGAGTTTAATGATACACATCGTAGTGAATTAACTAAGTTTAATGAACAATTTTCACTCTACGGGTATGACTCAGTAGAAGGTTCCCCGTTTGGTATTGTGGTTGTTTCTAGACTGCCAATTATATTTCGATATTTAAATACACAGGAAAATCGAAAGCTTGGTTATATTAAGTTAGGTTTTTTAAAAAATGACGAAGTACTGTATGGCTTTTTTTTACATCCACCTTCACCTCGTTCAAAAAAGCTTTGGATGCAACGAAACCAGTTACTTCGTGTGTTAACTACAGCTGTTACAAGTACTGATAGTAGTTGGTTTATAACAGGGGATTTAAATACAGTTAGCTGGTCTCGTTATTTTCCAAGTGATCTCGGTGAAACATGCGTTGACGCCTACGGTATTTATTCTAGCTGGTCTCCTTTTAGTCAGTTATTTAGTGAAGTTACAGGGGTACCGATTGATCACTGTATTGTAAGTGAAAACATTAAACTTAGAGAGGTCTATTTATCAACAATAAAAGGTAGTGATCATCGTTCTTTAACATTTAAAATGATAGAAAGGTAGATAATGTTCACAGCATTTTTTTGCGTAAACAACTATTTTCAATTAACAACCTAATAAGCATCACTAATTCAAAATTATCCCATGGTTTGGATGTTATCAAATGAGCAATGTTTTGTTTAATCGCAGACTTAGATGTTTCTAAATCTGCATAGCCTGTGAGCAACATTCGTGAGCAGTCAGGTTGGATCTGTTTAAACTGCTCTAGCAAATTCAAGCCATCAATATTTGGCATAAGCAAATCAGAAATAACCAGATCTATTTCATTTTCTTTCGCATACTTAATCGCCTCTAAAGGATTAGTAAATAGAATAAGAATAAAGTCTGCTTTGAGTAAGCGATTTAAAGCTCGTAAAATCGCTTCGTCATCATCGACTATCACAATAGTATGTGACATTATTTATTTCCTACAAGGCTTTTAAGATCATAAAGTAGGTGTTTAAAATTTCGTTTATGAGGAAATAAATAAAATGCTTTTTGAGAACACATTAATGCTTTGCCTCGCTTGCCGACTTCTCTGTAAAACTCGCCATAACATTCATTAATTCTAGCTTTAACTTTAGCATTTTCTAAAAAACTTAAGTTTTTGATATTACGATTAACAATTTCAACCATCGCGGTCAGTCTGTTAAGTCTATTTGCCGTGATTGAATTACTTCTCATTAAGTAATGCATAGCACATTGTTGTGAATAGGCAACATTTCCAATATTCGCTAGTTTTAACCAGCAATCTAAATCACTTGCGCTGGTTAGTTTATTATCAAAACATCCAGCCTCTATAATTGCGCTTCGACGGACCATGACTGTTGATGTGCCGACTACGTTTGCGTACATTAATTTACTCAGCGCATCATCAAAGGTTTTGTAATCATTTATAAGAGACTTACTTTTAGAAAAATTAGCTTCAGGCCAATACTCAAAGCACTTAATAATCTCTTTGCCATCTTCTGTTATGTGCATGTAATCTGTAAACGAGAGAACACAATCAATATTTTTTTTCATATAATTAAATTGTGAAAATAACTTATCCTCACACCAATAGTCATCAGCATCCAAAAAAGCTATATATTCTGATTGTGCTTTTTCAATTGCTAAGTTTCTAGCATTAACAACTCCTTGTCTGCTTTGTTTGATCAGTACAATCTGAGGGACAGTTTTTTGTTCATGTTCTATCCAGTCAACGCTACCATCTGTTGAACCGTCGTCGATAATAATAATCTCTACTAATATGTTTTTTTGCATAACAATACTATCGATACATTTAGCTAAGTAATCTATACAATTGTAATTTGGGATTATAACGCTAACATCAGGTTTCATATCCATTCTCTCTTTAATTACCTTAAGTAATACTACGCAATTACGAAGCCAAGATTTAATGCCCATTTAAACACTGTTTTTAAGTTTTAATTTGTTAAACGCATTGCATTTTGCAAGTATTTTGCAAAGCGGTGATAATATGAGCGGTTTTAGTGGTTTTTTATAAGGCACGGATATTGCCACTTAATAGTTAATATATATTCTTTGGGAATTAACTATGAAACACATTGGCATCCTTGTACCAAGCTTTCCAATTGCATCTGAAACTTTTGTAATCACTGAAATTAACGCATTAGTAGCTACGGGTCATAAAGTGACTGTTATTACGTTTGAAAAAACAAAGCTGGTAACAGCTTTAGATATCAATGTTAATGTTGTAACAATAGATAAACCATCAATTATAAGCATCTCGAATTTTACTACAAAATTACCTACGCTTTTTAAAGCACTGAATTATTCAAATAAATTTAAATCTATTTCAACACCATCATTATTAGCTTATGGAAATGAGATTGCTCGTTTAATTAATAAATTCAATATAAACCATCTGCATTGTCACTTTATGCATGGTCCATTAGCTTATGGGATCATCGGCGCTAAAATTGCTGGGATCACTGTATCGTCTATAGGTCATGGCCACGATGTGTATGTTAATAAAGCTGATTTAGAGCAAAAAGTTGCATTGTGCGACTTCTCTGTTGCTGTATGCAAAGACATGGCTGACCAATTTAAGGAATACTCAAAAAACTCTATCAAGTTACTTCATTGTGGTATCAGCCTTGAGCAATTTAGGTTTTCACCTAGATCACTTAATGAGTCTGTTAAGTTATTATTTATTGGTCGTTTAGTGGAGAAAAAAGGCTTACAATTTTTATTACCTGCTTTAAAGCAACTGCCTAATGAATTCAATATTACATTGGATGTAGTAGGGGACGGCCCAATGTTAAATGATTTGATTTATATGGCTGAGAAACTAGGAATTCGAGATCAAATCAAATTTTTAGGCAAAAAGTCTCCTGATTGGATCGCTCAAAATACTATCCAATACTCTGCACTTATCGCTCCATTTTGCATTGCTAACAATGGCGACCGTGATACAGGTCCCGTTGTATTAAAAGAAGCTATGGCCTGCGGTGTACCTGTACTAACTACTAGCCTTATGGGGGCGAATGAAATAGTAACTAATCAAGTAGGTTATAAATGCTTACCAGGGAGTATTTCTGATATCACAAAAATGATCTATAAGTTTTACTTGCTAACACCACATCAACGCTTTGAGATGGGCCAAAATGCAAAGAAACTTGTTGCTAAACAATTTAATGCAACGCATCAGGCAAAAAAACTCTCACAATGGGTGCAAGCCCTATAGGAGAGCCTATGACAGGCTTAAAGCAAATACTATATTTTGGTATATCTGTTGTCGTTGTTAAAGGACTTGGGTTTTTATTACTGCCAGTAACGACAAGGCTTTTAGATTTAACAGAGTTTGGGGAATTAAACTTTTTGGTTTCTGTCTCCTCGGTGTGTTCACTTTTGCTATGTTTAGGTTTGCCAGAGCTTTTATTTAAACAACAGTATAATGACAACCGATTAAAGCTTGCTTTGTTTAGAGATTGTTTAGTTTTAAGCGCTGTTGTTTGTAGTTTATTTATTGTAATTGCTTTGATTTTTACACATAAAATTATTGTGCATTTACCTGCTAATGTGGCACCACTTGATTTTCAACTGTTATGTATTAACTTGTCCTTATCCGCTTTACTAGCAATACCTTATACATATTTTAGAGTTTACAATTTAGCTAAACATTATTGCGTATTAGCCGTCTGCCATGGTTTATTACAAACTGTAGTTACGATCTCATTATTACTTTTGGGAAAAGGCATCACCGGTGTCATGTTTTCAGGAATGATCAGCACGTTACTGATTTTGCTCATTGCGCTATTTTTTGTAATAAAAAAATTAACAATTACCTATGCATCCATTTCATGGCGACTCAATAAACAACATAGCGCTTTTTTATTGGCTATCATAGTATCGTCACTATGTGTGTACGCTGGCAATGGCGCTGAAAACTGGTTTATTGTTGCGCATGAGGGAGAAGCCGTCTTAGCCCAATATTATGTTGCTGTACAGTTTGCAGTTATGACTTCTTTCACGTTCGAACCAATTAGAATGTGGTGGTTTGCCAAGCGTTTTGACTTTATAAAAGAAGACAAAGTTAACTACAGTTTTAGTGCGGTGCGCAGTCTTAATATTGGTTTAGCGTTATGCGCTATTATGTTGATACTAGCTCCAATATTATTCAATCTGGTTTTACCTTCAGCATATCAAACAAACACTTGGTGGTTACCCGCCTTAATAATTATTGTTGCAATAAGGCATCATAGCGATATTTTAAATATAGGCTGTTTTATGCATAAAAATGGCTTGTACGTAACATTAATAAATGCATGTGCAGCAGTAATCGCAATGATTGGGTTATGGTTGTTGGTTGCAAATGAAGGTGTTAACGGTGCAATTTTAGCATTGTTAATAATGCAGTTATTTAAAGCAGCCAGTTTTTTTGTGATAAGCCAACGACTTGAAAAAATACAAATTAACGTCAAAGACTTAATAGTGAGTTGGATTTCACTTGCTTGTTTGTTCTGTAGCGTAGTCTTTTACCCACAATGGTTTGTTTTACATATTGGTATCCTCACTGCATTTTTAGTTTTTCTTTCATTACTCTATAAAACAGATATTCAGCGAGTAATTAAAGCTTTCCCTACAAGGCATGTTGATGCATCAATTTTATAAAAATAATAGTCATC
Organism: Pseudoalteromonas porphyrae; assembly: GCF_001298125.1. Taxonomy (NCBI): domain Bacteria; kingdom Pseudomonadati; phylum Pseudomonadota; class Gammaproteobacteria; order Alteromonadales; family Pseudoalteromonadaceae; genus Pseudoalteromonas; species Pseudoalteromonas porphyrae. The sequence goes on from NZ_LHPH01000006.1 coordinate 13,399, forward strand.
TTATTAATGCAAGCTTAGTTACATTTTTAGTAGTTGGGTTGTATCTTCAACTGGGTCCTATTGCTGTATTTGCTTTTTTGATTCTACCTTTTGCCGCATTTACAGCAGTTAAAGTAAGTGTGGCCTTTATTATTTTATTTATTTTATTTAGTTATTTTAGACTACACGAAGCATTCCCTGTGCTAATGCCTCTGAAGATCCCCAAGCTTTTAGCATTGGCGTCTATTTTAGGGATCGTGTGGCATTTATTTATTTCAAAAAAACTTAAGCCACATTGGAGTACAACTCATCTAATTTTTGTAATTTGGTTTGTGTGGCTCACAGTGTGTGTATTTAGTGCTTCAAATAAAGGGATCGCAATAGAATATTGGTCAGGTGTATTGGTCAAAGTGCTAATTATGGTTTTCGCTATTAGTTGGTGGATGACATCTCTTTCTCATTTTAATAGTGTTCGCCTAGGTATTATGGTGTCGGGGGTTACCATAGCAATTGTTGCTTTAAGCAATAAAATCAATGGTATTGGCCTAGTAGAAGGCACTCGGGTTACGATTTCTCGCGATATTCGCTCTCAATTAGGCGACCCAAATGATTTGTCTTTAGTATTGATGTTTCCAGTCTCTTTTTTAGCCGCCGAGATGTTTAACACAAATGCACACTCGTTGCGTAGATTGCTAGCTGCAATCGGTTTGCTATTAGCAATATCAGGAGTTATAGCAACACAAAGCCGAGGAGGGTTACTCGGTATTGCTGCAATTATATGTTTTTTCTTATACCAAAAAATTAAAAATCCGCTAATCGTTGCAGGTATCGGCGTAGTGGGGATGTTGGTACTTATGATTTTTGCCGGTATTACTGATCGTCAAAGCGGAGGGGCTCAAGAAGGCGGCGTTGATGAGTCGGCAATGGGACGTATTTATGCATGGCAAGCGGCTATTAATATGGCGCTTGCTAATCCTTTAACAGGGGTTGGAGTGAATAACTTCTTTGTTAATTATTACTTTTACAGTCCGCATTGGGATGGCAAGAATCATGCAGTGCATAGTACATGGTTTCAAGTATTAGGAGAAACGGGCTTTGTCGGACTATGTATTTTCATTCTAGTTATAGTCAGCATTAATAGAAGTTTGTCGCGAGTTTTTACGCTTATAAAAATTAACCGTAACGACAACATTGCAATAAATGCTTCGGCACTAAAAGCCGGTTTAATTGGCTTTATGGTATCTGGAACCTTTTTAACTCAAGCATTTACTTGGCCTTTGTACATAATTTTAGCACTGACAATTGCATTAGAAAAGCTTGCACTTGAAAGTCAAAAGGAGTTATAGCATGATTTTAAATTTCAAAATGTGGTTAAAAAATAGTGATAGTTCATTAGCTAAGTCACTTTTTAAAATCGCAAAAACCATTCGAAATCCGCAAATGTTCGTCATTCCAGGTTTGCATTTTGCGATCTATAAATTACATAATTTTCTCATTACAGTGATGAGTGAATTAATGCGCATTTTTTATTTTACGCCACTTTTCAAAAGCCAAATTAAGGGTTCAAAACAAGGGCTCTTCCTTTATTCCGGTATGCCGCAACTACTGGGTAATATTGAAATTAGTTGCGGTAATAATAATCGTATTTCGGGAATAAGTACGTTTTGTGCAAGAGGGAGTGACGGTATGACGCCGAAACTTATTATTGGAAACAACGTTGATATTGGATGGCAAAATGCATTTTCAGTAGGTCGATTAATAGTGCTTGAAGATGATGTACGCCTAGCTGGACGTGTCTTTTTAGCTGGTTTCCCAGGGCACCCAATTGACTGTGATAAACGCGCAGCAGGCTTACCCGATGATGAGTCTCAAGTAGGTGATATAGTCATAAAACAAGGCGCATGGATCGGCACAGGCGTTACTATACTCGCTGGCGTAACAATAGGTCGCGGGGCAATAATTGGGGCAGGCAGTGTAGTGACCAAAGATGTTCCAGCAATGACTATCGCTGCGGGTAATCCAGCTAAAGTCGTAAAAAATATAGAGGGCTGATATATGAAGTTTGTTGTTTTTGGAGAAGATTGGGGGAGACACCCAAGTAGTACTCAGCACCTGTTTAAAGAATTATCTGAAAAGCATGAAGTGCATTGGATAAATTCAATCGGAATGAGGAAACCAAGCATAAAAGTTGCTGATATTAAAAGAGTTTTACAAAAGCTGATGCAACTCTGTAGCAGCAATACGAACAAAAAAAATCAAGCAACGTCTGCTGATAACGATAAGTTAATGAAAGTGTATAATTTATTTATTTTACCATGGCATGACTTTAATTTAGCGAGGATGTTTAACCGTTATTTATTTTCACGCTGTTCATTCTTAAATGAACAGCCTATTATTTATTGGTTAAGCGTACCCACTGCCATTTCTCTAATATCCCCACGAAAAGGAATCGATCGTGTTGTTTATTATTGTGGTGATGATTTTAGCGCATTAGCGGGGGTTGATCATCAAATGGTTGAGCCATTTGAATCTGCATTGATAAAAAAAGCTGATTTAATCTACGTTATTAGCGATTTTTTGGCTAATAAAATGCCCAAAGAAAAAGTAGAATTACTAACTCATGGTGTTGATTTTGATTTATTTCATAACAGAGCAGTAAAAGCAATTGAGCTCAAAGGCATAAATAAACCAAAAATAGGCTTTTATGGCTCTTTAAATGCTTGGCTAGATAAAGCGCTATTATACAAATTAGCTACCAGTCGTACTCAATATGAGCTGGTTCTTGTTGGAAATATAAGCGATGATTTTAGCGACTTGTTGGCGCTTTCCAATGTGACGCATATAAATGCTGTTGATCATGCTAGGCTTGCTCAATTTTCACAACATTGGCAAGTTTCGTTACTCCCTTTTATAGATAATGAGCAAATAAGAGCTTGTGATCCCCTCAAACTAAAGGAATACCTTGCATGTGGTACTCCGATCGTAGCCACCAGTTTTCCTGCTGTAAATAAATACCAAGAAACTATTTTAGTTGCTCATGATCATGATGGATTTATAACACGCGTTGATATAGCCGTTCAATTAAGCTGCGCAACTGAGTTCTCTTTCAGCGAGATACAGTCAAACTTAGCAAGTAACCACAGCTGGCAATCGAAAGCATCATTAGTGGAATCCCATTTAGTAAATCTCAGCGACTAAATTTGCCTGATTTAATCTGAACCTCAAATTTTACTGTTGGTGTGCTTATTCCTCTAAATTTTTCATCATTGTGGCTCACAACCTGCAGCTATTAATTTAATAGTTTGTTTTAGAGATGAGTTTCTCAAAATGCAAATAGATTCGAGAAACGAATTAGCAAAATGCGAAATATCGGTGGTAAATAGATGTTGGTAAAAGAGCAAATTAAAAGGTTACTTTATTTGGCGCTGTACGCTCTGTACACCCGCGCTAAACTATTTATGATCCCACTATGCATTGTACCTATTGTCGTTTTCGTTATGTCAGCAACTGCACAAAAGCAATACATGAATCATGCAACAATTTTAATTGAAGAATCTGCATTACTAAATCCTTATTTAGATGATTTATCTTTTTCTTTTCAATTGTCTGACCGTATGGCCGCACTTCGCACATTAGTAATAAGTCGTAAAGTCTTGATTACTGTAGCAAGGGAAACTGAACTAATTAATGAAAACTCAAAGCCAAAAGAAGTTGAAGAAATACATCAAAAATTAGCAAAAGCGCTGTCATTATCCTTAATTGGCGATGAATTAGTACGTGTTAATTTTACTTGGCATGACCAGACACAAATGAAAGCAGTACTGGAAAAAATCGTTGAGAAATTTATAGAAAGCTTGCTTGCACCAACTAAAGCCTCACTTGATACATCTGAGCAATTTTTTTATCAACAGCTAGTGAGTTTAAGAGATGAACTGGAACTATCTGAAGAGTTGCTTGCTCAATTTAAAGCTAAAAATAGCAGCACGTTACCAGCCGTTTTACACAGTAACCGTCAGACATTTGATAAATTACTATCAGATCAGCAGCAGAAATCTATCGTACTTTCAGGGGCTAAAGCTAAACTTAAAGCACTGATGAACAAAATGGGACAAGCAAATCCCATTCTTGGACGAATTGAAGAGAAAATAATTAGAACTGAATCAGAACTGAGTACATTAAGATCACGCTATACCGACAAACACAGTAAAGTTGTTGAAAAAAAAAGGGCACTTACGAATCTTAAAAACCGACAGCAGGCTTTACTTGAAACCAGTAAAGAGGTTGATATAGAGAACATCGATCAACTTTGGCAAATGGTTAATACCTTACCCACAGATAAAAATAACGAAACCAGTGTTTTAGTTTCACAACTTTTAGCACTTGAAGAGGCAAAGAATCAAGTACTTCAGCAAGAGCAGGAATTCGAGATGCTTTCTGAGCAAGTTGAACTGGTTAGCAATCGGCTATTAGTAACGAGCGATGTTGAAAAGCAATTAAGAAAATTAGAGCGTGACTATGACGTGAAGCAGTCACTTTATAAAGACATGCTGAGCCGTTACGAAATGGCCAAAGTCACGGGTAAGTTAGTTAAATATGAAGGCCCGGATAAAGTTAAAAATATCGAGCGGGCATATAGTCCTACTCAGCCAATTAATACTTCACTTATTTTATCAAGTATCGTGGGAGTGTTTCTAGGCATTTTTACAGGTATAGCGAGTGTGTTCGTTGCTGTACTTTGTGATAGTAGATTGAAGGATATACAGACAATTGAAAAGCTAGCATGTTGTGAAGTCGTTACAGTATTACCAATTATTGATAACGATTTTGAGTTTGAACACAGTGATCAAAATATGGTGAAAGAGGGTGAATTATCATGAGGGTTATGCACTTAGTACAACATCTTAAAATTGGTGGTCTTGAAAAAATGGCTGTCACTTTATTACAAAAAAGTCGTTATAGCCAAAGTAGTATTATTGTCTCTTTAGAAGGAGATAAAGACACCGCTATAGCTTCGTGGCCTGAACTTGCTGAGCTTAATCAACAAATAATCTGTTTAGACAAACAACCTGGCTTTAAACTGGATGTTGTAAACAAACTAGTTGAGTTAATTGAGCAATACAATATTAATGTTATTCATAGCCATCATATTGGACCAATGCTTTACGGAGGTCTTGCCTGTGTTTCTGCTAAGAATAACCAACTTAAGCACCTATCGACAGTACATGATGCATGGTATTTAAATAACTTTAAACAACGTTTTATTACTAAAGCGCTAAATAGTTTATCAAATGTACACTGGGTTGCCGATGCAAAAGTTGTTGCTGATGACTTCCATTCAAAAACAGCCATTAACACAGACTCAACTATTTTAAATGGCGTTGATTGCTGTAAGTTTTCATCAATTGACAGTGATCATGCACGATATGAATTCAGCTTACCTAAATTTGCAACACTCATTGGATGTTCTGCACGTTTAGAGGAAGGTAAAGGACATAAAGATCTAATCATGAGCTTGCTGGATCTTCCTAGCGATTATCATTTAGTTTTTGCCGGTGATGGGAGTTTAAAAAGCACATTAAATGCTTTGACTTTGAAAATGGGTTTACAAGAACGGGTTCACTTTCTAGGGAACGTTCAGAATATGGAAGTCTTTTATTCCAGTATTGATGTTATGTGTTTGTTTTCACAACGAGAAGGACTGCCATTATCTATATTAGAAGCTATGGCATGTGGTAAACCTATCGTTGCCTCTGATGTAGGTGGTATTCATGAAGTAGTAACTCCAGAGCAAGGTATTCTAGTGTCTGCATCAGAGCCTCATAATTTAGCTCCCGCGTTGATTAAAGCAACAACTCTAATAAGTGGTATGCCAATTCGAAATCATGTTATAGCTCTTGCAGATGCTAAGGGAATGAGTAGCCAATACGATAACTTATATGCAGGTTTGACAGTTTAAGGAATAAAAAATGGAAATATTTATGGTTATCTTCATTTTGTTGGTGAGTATCGTATTATACCACCACTTAGGCTATCCATTACTACTCAGGTTATTAAAACCAGAGCTTGCTTCGCAGCCTCAAGATAAAGCGACAGACAATACTGCGGTAAATACGGATGAATTACCCACTATTGCAATATTAATGTGTGTTTATAATGAACAGGCACATATAAGTGAAAAGCTGCATAACCTTGCTTCTTTACTTTATCCGACAACAAAATTTGATATACATGTCTATTTCGATGGTTGTACAGATAATAGCTTTGATTTAGCGCAGAAGGCTCAAGCATCTCTTTTTGATCAACAAGTAAACTGTTTTTTTCATGTAAACCCAGATAACCAAGGGAAAATTAAAGGTATTAACACCTTAATAAATATTGCTCGTTCACAATACGATATTTTATTGTTTTCAGATGTTAGTGCATTACTAAGCATTGATGCATTAAATAAAATCGCAAACCAATTTGAAGACCCTGATGTTACCGTGACCACCGGGCTATATACACTTGATGAAGCAGCGACAAATGAACAAAAAGGTTACTGGCAATATCAAAATAAACTTAAACAGATGGAATCTGAACGTGGTGCTGTAATTGGAGTGCCTGGTGCAATGTTTGCGATGAGATCTGATCATGCATTTGAGCTTGAGAATGGAACAATTAATGACGATTTTGTCTTATCTATGCGAGCTATGCAAAGTGGCGGCAAAGCAGTCATCGATAAAGATATTGTTATATATGAATTGGACTCGGATCAACAAGCACAAGACTATGCTCGTCGCGTGAGGTTGGGGGCTGGTAACTGGCAGCAAATAAAATCTTTAATGTCATTGCTCAACCCTAGGTTAGGCTGGACGTTTATTAACTTTTTTTCGCATAAAGTACTGCGCGGGGTGATGCCGCTAATCTTAGCTGCAATTTATATTACCGTTTTTTGTGCTGCAATAGTTATCCATGCACCTTGGGCTATATTAATAAGTACTGGAATAATAACGATACATAGTATTGACTTTATAAAACGCCTTTTTAATGTGCAAAAAAAAATCCCTATTGTCGACAAAGCTATCTATATCATCAATAGCTATTTTATGGCGCTCTTAGGTATTATTAAATATGAATTTGGTAGTTTTAATAAGCCATGGCGACGTGTAAATACATTATCGAAACAAAAATTTCCGGTAGTTAGAGTTATTAAGCGAGTAATTGATATCATCGGGTCAATTGTTGGGTTAGTTCTTGTGCTTCCTATTCTGCTTACTACAGCCATCGTTATTAAATCAACGTCGAAAGGGCCTGTGCTATTTAAACAATTTAGGGTTGGTGAAAGCACAGATACATTCGTCTCTTTATTCAATGTTTATAAATTTCGCTCGATGGTTGTTGATGCTGAAGCTGTAAGTGGTGCTGTCTGGGCTTCGAAAGATGACCCTCGGATAACGCCGGTTGGTCGCTTTATTCGTAAAACCCGAATTGATGAATTGCCGCAATTGTGGAATGTATTACGAGGCGATATGTCTTTAATAGGCCCAAGACCAGAAAGGCCTATATTTTACGGTAAATTAGAAAAAGAGATCCCATACTTTTGTCAACGAACATATGGCATCAAACCCGGCATATCAGGCCTTGCGCAAGTAATGAATGGTTATGATGAAACCTTAGAAGATGCAAGAAATAAAATAGGGTGGGATTATGCCTATGTACTCAGTTTATCGTCGCCAATGTCCTGGTTAAAAATGGAAATATCAATTTTAACTAAAACTTTTATCGTTGTTTTTACTGGGAAAGGGCAATAAAGCCGACAAACAAGTTCGCAAAATGCAAAGGATGACTATAGTTATGTTGCATTTTGCGTATTTATTTTCATTCCTTAATCTTTATCATCTATATATCAATAAGTTAAACATTGGCACTTAAGTTGTACTATATTTAATTAGCTAACAACATAAAGGTTAATATTATGACTTCATCAATTAATGCAAATAGCGATATTCAAATTATCGCACTCCCCACAGATTTCTCAGGCCTAACCGTCGATACATTTAAAGATCAATTTGAGCAATTAGCTCACAGTCCTGAACCGCAGATTATTTTAGACTTCTCTAAAACTGAATTTATTGATTCATCAGGTATTGGTGCGATGGTCTTTTTATATAAGCGCATTGAAAAAAATGGACAAAAACTAGCTTTGCTAAACGTATCAGGGCAACCCCATAAACTGATGAGCTTGTTACGTGTAGATAAAACAATTCCATTTATCGAGCAGTCTGACGTAATTTAAGGACAAACTATGAATTTGAAGCACATAATATGTTTAGTTTTAATAATATTAATGGGAGGCTGTGCTTCTTGGCCAGATGAAGGGCAAGGTGGATGGGCTGAAAGATATCAAAATTACCCGTTAACGGATGAACAAGAAGATAGGATCTTCCAATCAGAAGAAACCCTCGTTATTAGTGAATTTGAGCACCAAGTACTAAAACTTGATTTACTTAAAGCTCAAGGGATTCAACAATGCATGCCAGGACAATTGCTTAGAGCACAAATCTATGAAAATCGTATTAGAAGATTAGTGTCTGCACAAATGTGGCAAGACGCAGAGCATGATTTATTAATACATCATCATGCTCTAACACAGTTGAGTAATCATTTTGAAACTGTAAGCAAAATGACATCTTGTGCGGGTGTAAAAGTTGAGGCTCAAGAAAAAGCAACACGGTCAATTAGAGATCAAATTAAAAACCTACTTAACAGTGATAATCAATTTGCTGTTGATGATTTTCAAATTACGCCTAAATACATGGCCCAGCTAGCACAGGCATCAGACTTAATTAAACAAGTTAAAAATATATCACTATTACTAATTGGTCATACTGATGAATCCGGCACTCGGAATGATAATTTTGAACTGGCACTCAAAAGAGCAGAAACAGTAAAGCATTGGCTAGGTATTTATGGTGTGAATCCTGAATACATAACAACCCTAACTCAAGGTAATCTAAAGCCTTATAGTAGTGATGCTGATTCATTTGCTAAACGTCACTCTGACAGAAGAGTCGAAGCGATTGTGATTGATATTACAGCAGATGATGAATCTACCAATCCTAAAGCTAAATCTTTATCTAATTGGACCAAAATATTAAATGGTCCGAAGGAGTATTAGTATGAAGTTTATTGTGATCATTTTAACTATTCTATTGAGCTATTCTAGTGTTTGCTTAAGTAATGAAAATGCTGAAAATAACACTAGAAATATTGAAGTGGGCAATAAATTATTTTTGTATTTACCTGGAGAACCTGAATTCGAAAATGTATTTGAAGTTAATAAAGACGGCACCATTTTATTACCTGAAATTGGTAAGGTGGTTGTTATTAATAAACAAGTAAGTCAAGTTGAAGGTGAGTTAAAAACGCTCCTAAGCGATATTTATGTGGCAATGGAAGATTTTTACGTGGAAGTAAGATCTCGTGACATTATTATCAATGTATTAGGTTATGTTAATACTCCCTCACAAGTGAGTATCCCATTTGATGGAAATATTCAAATGGTTATATCTGCGGCGGGGGATTTAAAACCAGGGGCTCAGTTAGATCGTCTACAAATTCGTCGAGGTGAAGAAGTTATAGAGTTTAATTACAAAGCGTATCTTGATTCTGGTAATAGCAAATTACTGCCGAAACTTAAAAGTGCAGATACAGTATTTGTGCCAGTATCGCCATTACTTGGTAATGTACAAATTGACTTTGACGCACAAACATTAAGTGCATCTGGTGACGCAAGCGATAACAGTGCAATTACATTATTAGGAGAGGTTCATAATCCAGGAAGTTTCTCTTTCAAAGAACAGATGAGCGTACTAGACGCTTTAATGAGAGCTGAAGGGGTAACACGTTACGCTGATGTAACTAAAATCCGTGTAATTAATGATAAAACGCCCATAATTTTTGATTTAAAAGCGTATCTTGATAAACCTAATAATGACACCATGCCTAGGTTAAAATCAGGTTCCACTGTATATGTTCCTATTATGGTTGATGATGTAAATACAACTTCACGCACTGTATATATAATGGGTGAAGTACAAAAACCTGGCGCTTATGAGGCAGCTGACAGCACTAATTTTTTGGATATATTAGCTAATGCAGGTGGACCAACTCGTTTTGCTGAAACTCGACAAATTAAAATATTAACACCTGATGGGGAAAGTATTCTTTTTGACCTTCAAGGTTATAGTGAAGGCTTAACGTCAGTAACAGTACCAGATTTGAACCCAGGTGATGTAATTTTTGTTCCAGAAAAAACAGATCAAAATGAAAAAAGCTGGCTTAAAATCCCACCCAAAAGAGCAATCAAAATTATTGGTGCTATTACATCCCCAGGTCGCTATGAATGGAGCACAGAGATGGACTTCACCGATTTACTAGCGCATGCGGGGGGGCCGACTAAAGGCGCAAACATTAATGATATAAAAATTGTCCGAAATGGTGATGTGACACAGCGCTTCGATTTAGAAAAATACACAATCACAGATGGCCAATTAACATTACCTCAATTAATTGCTGGTGACACAATTATTGTTGAAGAGTTACCCGTCGATCCTGGAAACAATAAGTCACAGTGGATACGTCAAGAATCTAGCAAGTCTATTTATATAATGGGTCAAGTTGGCTCTCCGGGTCGCTACGCATTTAATGACAACATGCACTTTATTGATATTTTAGCTGCGGCGGATGGTCCAAACGCAAACGCTGATCTTCGTAACATTAGAATCACCCATCGAAATGGCAATACAGCACGTGTTAGTAAACTTGACCTAGCCCTGTATTTTGAGACTGGCGATGAAACATTGTTTCCGCACGTTTTACCAGGCGACACCATATTCGTTCCAGAAAAAGATAAAGATTGGTTGCGTACTCCCAAAGAACAAGTAGTTAGAATTATGGGGGCTGTTCAAAAACCTGGGCGTTATACTTTTAATGACACAATGAGTATTCTTGATGCACTAGCCGAAGCTGGCGGTCCTTCAAGTTCGGCATTAATTGATAAAATAGTCGTTGTAAATCACTCTTGCTGCAAGGAGCAATCTAGGGTATTTGATTTAGAAGCTTTTGTTAAAAACCCAAACTCCGTAAATTTACCTGTATTGCGAGCGGGCGATACGTTATACGTACCTGATAAAGGTCAAGACTTACTTAGCCAGTTTAGATCCAACTTTCTTGATTTTGTAACAATAATTGCATTAGTGGTTGGCCTATGAAACTAATTCCTGTTCAATATCAAGAGCTCGAAGAGGTGTGTAATGAAATTAATAGCCACCAAGCCCGATGCATAACTTTTATGTCATTATCTGGCGAAGAAGGCTCATCATCACTATGTGCAAGTATTGCAAGACGTCTTAATGCACAAGGAGCAAAAGTTTTAATCATTGATTTAAACCCGTTACATCCTTTTCAAATAGGGAACTCCTTACCATCTCTTAGCAACGAATGGTGCTTCAGCGATATTTCATGCCAACTGAACATTGTTAAGTATCAGCATGTTGACTTGTTGACGATGCAAAATTTAAGTGAAACTGAATCAGTCAAAAACAAGCAAATATTAAACGATGGAATTGATAGACTAAAACAAGAATATGACTATATTTTACTTGATATGTCACCTGCATTAAAACGAAACAGAGGGAATGTTCCATTGCATGCGCTTAGTTTATGCTCTGACTTAACACTTCTTACAGTTGCTTTAGGTGTGAATGATGAAGAATCATTATGCAGTGCTGTTAAGAATTTAAAACATGCGGCGCATAAACATATAAGAATAATTATTGGCCAGCATAAATTTGCACCACTAGGCGTTAGAATGATCGCTTCCTTAAAAGCAAGGCAGCATAAATGGCCACGACTTACACGTTTTTTAATTAATAAAATTAACCGCCAGCAATGGTTATTTCATCCCTATTGAGCCAATTATGGATACATTATATCAACGAAAGTTCACATTACAGTGGTCAGCAGTAAGCGAAATACGCCAAGTACTTAAACATGTTTTAACTGCTTTATCGGTACGTAATAGCGATATAGATTCTGCAGGTTTGGTGAGTACGGAATATTTAACAAATCTAATTCGTCATAATATGAGTGATGTAATAGAAAGCCTGACTTTAAAGATATATCGCAGCGATGATAAAAAAATTACTTTAGAGTTCATTGATAATTTAGAGCCATATGATTTATTCGCTAACAATGATTCAAACTGGGATATAGGGAGTTGGGAACTTGTTGAAGGGGGCATGGGAGTTGCTCTTATAAGGCATTACTATCCTAAAGCGTCATATCGTAATTATGAACAATACAATTATTTCTCATTTACATTACAGAATATAGATAAGCGTCCTACGCTTATTTATATAGATGATGATAAAAGCCAACTCGCTTTGTTAGAGGCCTACTTAACACCTTATTTTCAGGTTATCACCTGTCTTGATATTGAATCAGGTTGGCAAGCAATTTTAACATCGGGCGCCACTATTTTATTACTCGATCACAAGCTAAAACAAGGCACATGTGAGCCGCTGCTAAAGAAATTAAACCAATCAAATTTAAAAATGCAACTATCAGTAGTGATGCTTACAGGGGATGATAGTGAAGAAGTTATAAGAACAATTAATCACCTTGGTGTTGATGATTACTTAATTAAGCCAGTAAAAAAGATGCGCCTATTACAAAGTATTGAGCGCGTTATACATCGTTTCTCGGCTTTAAAATATTATACATCCGATAACCAAACACCAGCAGTAATTGATATTGAAAATAATAGAAAAGCCCGTGTTTTTGGTTCAATAACGACCAATAATGGGGGGGATTTTTGTATGCTACCTGAACATGAACTACAGCCAATTGTATTGGGTGATATGATGGGACATGGCCTTCAGGCACTAAAAGAAAGTTTTGCTGTTAAAGGGTTCATAAGTGGTTATTTATCTAGTAATCCATCTCTTACCTCATTATTACCAAGTTTAAACAAAGCGCTTTATGATCAAAAAATATGTAAATCAAGCATAGTTACATTACTGATCGCCTTTATTAACAATAATCGCTTTTACTGGCTAAATGCAGGCCACCCATCACCAGTTATAATTACTAAAAAAGGGGAGATAATTGATTTAAAAGGCACAGATCCATTATTAGGTTTGTCAAAAGATCATCATTATAAGTTGTTTGATTATCCCATGGACGATATTGAGCATATATTACTTTACACTGACGGGTGGCTAGAGAATAGAGAAACTCAGCAAGATGATATTACTTCACTGCGTGTAAATTTGCCTGGGGGGGAATTAGCGCATAATGAATACGCAGAACAGCTTTGGCGTAGTACACAAGTATCGTTAACAAAAGAGATAGATGATGCGTCTTTGATAGTAATTAGCTAGCATTTTACTATTAGTGTTTACAAATCTACCTAATACACACTAAGCTGTAGTAAGAGATCCTATATTCTGTAGTTGGTTGTAACCAAAAGGAAGTACTTTATGCCCCCTAAAGTTTTAATAATAGAAGATACAGAATCTTTAGCACTTATGTACCAATCTTATTTAATTCCGACAGGTGTTAATACAAAGATTGCTCATACGGGTCAACAAGCGTTGGATGCCCTCGATGAATTTCAGCCTGATTTAGTTATTTTAGATGTAATGTTACCTGATATGAATGGCTTAGATATTTTATCTTCTTTTAGTACGGAAAATTCACCTCAAGTTATTGTGTTAACTGGCCATGCGACAAAAGAAATGGCTATACAAGCGATTAAGTTAGGTGCTAGTGATTTCTTAGAGAAACCTATTGAAGCAGATCGTTTTCGAATCACAGTTAATAATGCATTAAAGTTAAAAGCATTAAAACAAACAGTCAAAACTTATAAGACAACTTATGAAAATGGAAAATATTTCGATTTAATTGGTAGCTCTCGTGTTATGCAATCTGTTTATCAGATAATTAATTCGGCATCGGTAAGTAAAGCAACGGTATTTATAACTGGCGAAAGTGGAACTGGTAAAGAATTATGCGCAAAAGCCGTACATTTAGCATCGCCTCGATCAAATAAACCTTTTGTAGCGTTGAATTGTGCTGCAATACCGAAAGATTTGATCGAAAGCGAAATTTTTGGCCATTTAAAAGGTGCATTTACCGGCGCAATATCGAATAGAGAAGGTGCAGCTGGCCAAGCGAACGGCGGAACTCTATTTTTAGATGAACTTTGCGAAATGGATATCAATCTGCAGAGTAAATTATTACGTTTTATTCAGACTGGATGCTATCAACAAGTTGGCAGTGAGAAAGAGACAAAAGTAGATGTACGTTTTGTTTGTGCAACGAATAGAGATCCATTGCTTGAAGTAGAAGCTGGGCGTTTTAGAGAGGATTTATATTATCGCTTACATGTAATTCCAATTTCATTGCCACCTTTAAGGGACCGTGAGAATGATGTAATAGAAGTTGCAGATGCATTATTTAAAAAGATCAGTAAAGAAGAAGGTCGCGTTTATAAAGGTATGTCTGCTGAAGTTAAAAGCTTATTTGAACGCTATGAGTGGCCTGGAAATGTAAGACAACTCGAAAATACTATTCGTAATATAATAGTCTTGAATAATGCCGAGTTTATTGAAATAAGTATGATCCCAATTTTTCCATCTACATCGCCTATTCATAACGCGGTTAATAAGCTTAACAGTGTTTCGCCTTTCAATCAGCATGAGCACATAAATGAAGAGCTAAACAAACCGGCAAAACTAAATGATAAAAACCAGATAGAGCCGTTATGGGTTGTGGAAAAACGCTACATCGAAACTGCAATTTCAATTTGCAATAACAATATCCCAAAGGCTGCTGCATTGTTGGATGTGAGTCCATCGACTATTTATAGAAAAATTAAAGGCTGGGAAGAGTCCGCGGTAAGCTAGTTTTATACGCCTGTTGTAATAAGTTAAATTGTAGATCGCCACAAAAGCGCGGTTTAGCTGATATTAATGCTGCGTTTTTTATTTTATTAATTTCCACTGAGCTCTGCTTGCTTATTAAGTTCAATACTCGATACATCTCTTGAACTGTATGATTCTTGAGTAAATAACCAGTAATGTTATTTTCAATAATGTTAGGTACTTCACCAACTGGCGTACTGACTACGAGAACATTATTGGCAATGGCTTCAATCAATACCATAGGTAAACCTTCTTCCAAAGAACAAATTAATAAAACATCGATAGTTTTCCATATTTTATCCTGGGGTTGTAAGCCATGGTAAGTTAGATAGCTAAGGTTCAGTTTGTCTTTCATTGGGCCTTCACCAAATAGATGAAACTGCACACCTAAGTTGTTTTTAAACATCTCTGAAAGTTGAGTAAATTTATCTGGTGCTTTTTCGTAAGATAAGCGCCCAACATAGCCAATATTCAAAATGCCGCCATTCATTTTTTGTACGTTAGATGACTTAAATTCAATAAAATTTTCGAGTAATTGTGCTTTATATATTTTGTTTTTTATAAGTGAAGATACAGCAAAATTGATGGAAAAATAGCTCATAAGGGTATCAAACTGATTATATAACCATACTTTACCTTTACCAGCTTCTCCTGCATGATAGGTAGAAACACAGCGCTTACCATGTAATTTGCAAATTAACTTACCGTATATACTCGCTTTGTAACCATGTGTATGTAAAACCGTATTTATATCTATTTGATTTACTAATCTGGCTGTCGTAGTGTAGCTGCCGTCCGAAAATGTATAGCTGATGTTAGCGTCATCTAGAAGCGCGTAAAAAGGTTCATTGTTATGATCTTGAATAAATAAAACTGTCGATGTTATCTGGTTTTTTTTTAAAAGTTTGTTAAGCTCAATTATATGGGTTTCTACACCACCTAACAGTGAAGAATCTATTAACAACAACACTTTATAATACATAACACCTCCAAGGAGTAGGAATGATCGATAACACTGTATTCTCGCAGCTCGAACAAGATGTTGGCCCTGAACTGGCAAAAAAATTATTACAAGTCTATGTTACAGAGTCTAAAAAAGTAATCGATAACCTAATAGACCCAACAAAACAGCAAGAAATAGAAATTAATGCGCACAGCTTAAAAAGCAGCAGTCTAAGCTATGGTGCGCTCGAATTAGGCAAGCTTTGCGGCCAAATTGAGGTCAAAGCAAACGAGCGACAATTCGACTCTCAATTAAGCAACCTGATTTCACAAGCTGAGCATCAAAGTATTACCACCTTTAAACACGCAGAGCGACTAATTAATGGTAGTTGATGTACTGTGATCGTGCATAGGTATCTTTAGAATCTCTGAAAATACCTGACTCAGCTGGCTAATATCATGCTGTTGGTCGTTTACTTTAATTTCTTCATTAAAATGGAGCAAAATATCGTTAATTGCTTCCGCAGAAATACTTAAGTCACAAAACTGATAATCAAGTTGGGTTTCTAGCCAGTCTACGCCATTTAATGGTATATTTTTCATAACACTTTTTTCTGTAGTGATGTTTTCAATAAATATTCTGCATGCCGATGTTTTTTTAATTGCATCGGCTATTTCAGGAATTAGCAAAGAAGGCATAACACTTGTTATTAAGCTACCTGGACCAATTAGAACAAGATCAGCTTCCATAATTGCATCTACTGAGCCTGGGGCTGCTTTTATGTTTGATGACAAACTGATGGTATTCGGTATCTCTGTAAGAGCATCTATTTCACATTCACCGACTATACGTTCACCGTTTTGTAGTGTTGCGACTAAATCTGTTGGTTGATCTGACATTGGATAAATTGTCTCAGCATTTCCTAACATTGCATTAAACCAAGCTACCGCTTCAGTTGGTGATTCTGTCAGCTGAGTCAGCCCTAATAAGGTTAAGTTACCAAGACTATGGCCATCTAATTCACCACCATCAAACCTATGTTTGAAAATAGAATGAATAAGAGACTGATCATCCGTCAATTGTAAACAACACCTACGAATATCGCCTAATGCTACACATTTTTGGGCCTCTCGTATCCGTCCAGTGCTACCACCATTGTCTGTAGTAGCAACAATTGCTGACAACTGACTGCATAATGGTCTTATTGCACTTAATACCTGCGCTAAACCATGGCCACCACCTAAACATACTATCTTCATAATTTAATCACCTTAATAATGTTGTTTATATACAGCATTATTTATTCCATGATTAAGTTACTTTGTAAGCTAATGAAAATTAAAGAACAAAATTATTAAACTTAGTGGATAAAAACAACAAGAGCATCTATATTTGCAATGTGCAATGCATATTATAAATAGGTGATAAGTGCAAATAAAAAACAACTATAGCTCAAGTAGACTCAAAGACGATTTAGCACTTTTAACAACCAGCAAGGATGAACAAGATGCATATGACAACTTAAAAAAAATTCTTTGTAATTATATAGATTATGATGAGTGTGCCATATTAGGAAAACAAGGTAACAGCTACTCTGTACTTTATAGTAATTCTACCGTTCTTAAGGTTAATGATTTAATAGATAGCTCCGAATTATTTTATCCAAAAGGATCACGAATAAAAGCTGACGCTGTGAAAGTTAATGCACTTTATGAGGTTACACATCGTGATTTTTTAGTCTTTACTTGTGTATTAAAAGAATGCTGGTATCAATTTATTGAGCTTCAGCTTATCGACATTTTATTGCAACAGTTTTTTTTATTTATAAAGCACTCTGCAAGTACAAAAGTAAAAATGGATATTTCACAATCCTTGCTTCGAGATTACTCACTACGCAGCGACTTATTTAAAGATTTTGCAAGTGAGTGGTTCTGGCGTACTGATACCAAAAATATATTTTTAAATGTACTGAGCAATGATAATTATCATAAGATTTATCATAAAAAATTTACTAATAAAACCTTTGATGGAATTGTGACTGGAAATGAAAAAAAACAGCACAAAAAATGGCTTCAGTTTAATCACTTATTAGTGTGTAAAGAGGAGTTCCTTGACTTCGAATTCGAGATAGATAGCGACCCAAATGCATGGGTTTCCTTAAGTGGAAAGCCACAATACGATCAGCAAGGAAATTACATCGGCTATTTAGGTATCGCTAAAGATATAACCGTTGCTAAAGATAGAGAGCAAGCTCTGCAGCAAGCCAAAGAAAGAGCCGAAGAAGCGAGCACAGCTAAATCTCTTTTTTTAGCTGTGATGTCTCATGAAATCAGAACACCCATGAATGCTATTTTAGGAATGCTAGAGCTGCTGTCAGATACTGAGTTGACCCAAAAACAAACACGTTGGTTAAACTACGCCAATAGTAGTGCAGACTTATTATTAGGTATTATTTCTGATGTCCTTGATTTTTCAAAGATAGAATCAGGAACCGCAGAGTTGGAGCTTAGACCTACGAATGTTGCATCATTAGCAAAAAATATTGCGGCGCAATTTTTAATTACCGAGAAATCTTCATGTATTGTTTTTAATACAGATATCTCACCTACACTACCTAAACTCGTGTTAATTGATGATATTAGATTAGGACAAATTTTATTTAATATTCTAGGCAATGCGTTTAAATTTACAAAAGTAGGTACTATTCACTTACATGCATTTTGTGCTGAGAACTATTTAAAGTTTGAGGTGAGTGATACTGGACAAGGTATTTCTAATGATAAGATAGATTCAATTTTTGATGCATTTAATCAAGCTGATAACAGCGTAAACCGAGGGCAACAGGGCATAGGCTTAGGCCTAACCATAACGAAGAGTTTGATTGAATTAATGAATGGAACTATTAATGTTGATAGTGTTTTAAATATAGGAACAACTTTTTCAATTAGCATACCTTACCAGATATATGAAGAAGTTGACCACAGCACAGATAAGGAGTTCACATTAAAGTCGCTGTCTATTTTAGTCGTCGAGGATAATACAACAAACCAAGTTCTTGTTAAGGCCTTTTTAGAAAAGTTAAATCATGATGTTACACTAGCGGATAATGGGCAAGTGGCATTAGATAAATTAAATGATCAGCAGTATGATTTAATTTTAATGGATATGATGATGCCTATCATGGATGGGATAACTGCGACAAAAATAATTCGCAATAAATTGGGGCTAAATATACCTATATTTGCCTTAACTGCCAATGCATCTAACCAAGATAAGGTGACTTGCTTAGATGCTGGAATGGATAAGGTGCTTACTAAACCTATACGCTTTCATGATTTAAATAAAGCGCTCAAGACGTACTTTACTCAGTAATATATGATAACGGTACTATTTAAGGAACTTACTATAACAACATGGCTGCAATCCAACCAAATATAAGAAGTGGAATATTAAAGTGAATGAAGGTTGGAACCACTGAATCCCAAATATGATCATGTTGTCCATCAACATTCAAACCGGATGTTGGCCCAAGTGTTGAATCTGAAGCAGGCGAGCCGGCATCGCCTAAAGCACCGGCAGTTCCCACTAATGCAGCTGTAGCCATAATTGAGAAATCTAACTCTAAGCATAAAGGAACAAATAAAGTTGCAATGATTGGCACGGTCGAAAATGAACTACCAATTCCCATTGTGATCAATAAACCAACAAATAAAATTAAAGCAGCGGCTAATGGTTTATTTCCATCTATAATAAGGGCTGCACTTTGAACTAAACTGCCAACATCCCCCGTTGCTTTCATAACAGCAGCAAAACCTTGAGCCGAAATCATAATAAAACCAATCATGGCCATCATAGCAACACCTTTACTAAATACGTCGCTATTTTGTTCCCACTTAACCACCCCGAATAAACTAAAAATCATTACACCAACAAGCCCGCCTAATATCATCGAACCACTGACATTTTGAGCCAGAAGAGAAGCTAAAACAGCAGTGACACCCACGATCAAAACTTTTTTAGGATGCTCTATAATAACGTTTACTGCATTTTCTTCATCTTGTTTATAAATACGGCGCTTTTTATAACTGAAGAACACCGCAATGAGTAAGCCAAAGAGCATACCGCAAGCCGGTATAATCATTGCCATTGGCACTTGGGTATTAATAATTTCAAGGCCATTATCTACAAGATTTTTATGCAAAATAGAATATAAATAAATACCACCAAATCCATAGGGTAGAACCATGTAAGACGTCGCTAGACCGAATGTCAAAATACATGCAATTGCGCGTCTATCTAGTTTTAATTTATTAAATACCACAATAAGGGGAGGTATCAAAATTGGGATAAAGGCTATATGAACAGGTACAAGGTTTTGTGATGATATCGCGCAGACCAATATGATAAATAAGATAAAATAGCTAAGTAGATTTTCACTTTTGCCGCTGTTATCGTTCACTTTTTGTAATAGTTTTGCTGCTAAAATCCTTGTTAATCCAGATTTAGATATTGCAACTGCAAATGCTCCGAGCATCGCATAGCTCAAAGCTATTTCTGCGCCGCCAGAGAGGCCAGCATTAAAAGCATTCAGTGTATCCGTTAACCCAAGACCCGCAGTTAGGCCTGCCACAAGAGCACTTAAAGTCATTGCAACAATCACATTCACCCGCGCTAAAGTTAGGCCTAGCATCAAAATAACGCCAATTACGACTGCATTCATTGTTTTCTCTTTGTTTTTGTTTTAATTAATTTTACCAGATCTGAGCTTCGTTTTTTACGATAAGCGCTAAATACTAATTGGCGATAACGGACATCACTATATAGTTGCTTGAACTGCTCTATATAGTTGCTTTTTTCAGGAAGTGCATATGAAGCGCGTTGTAAATACAGTAATGGGGTCTCATTTGACTCAGGTTTAATATTTTTTTTAATAAGCCATTGCTCTATTTTCAGATAATCATTAACAATAGGATGGGTGGATGACTTAGATGAATAAGGCCAACTTAAATAAATAAAATAGCCAATAAATATCAAGGTAACAGTTGCTAACGCTATCAATGCAATTTGCCAAAGCTGCTTATTACCAAAAATGTCTTTTAGGAAAGAAGATTGCTTTTGTTGATCAAAGCCTAACACCCAGCTTGTCCATTGATAATCGAGGTTTTCAAGTTTTAACCTTAACCAATTAAATCCGGCAATATTACTTAAACGCAGTAAACCAAACCCTAGATTACTGGTAAATTCATCACTAAGTGATTGATGTTGCGAGAGAGAGCCATTTAATCGTTCTGGTGAAACAACAGCAGTAGCATCAAAAATGGTCCAACGATTTTTGATATAAACTTCAACCCAAGCATGCGCATCATATTGGTAAACACTCATATAACCACTTTTTATATTATATTCACCACCTAAATAACCGGATACAACACGTGCAGGTATGCCTATAGATCTAAACATAAATGCAGCAGAACTCGCGTAATGCCCGCAAAATCCGCGCTTATTCGAGAATAAGAATTGATCGAGCGTGTTATCTCCAGTCATCGGATCCGGTGTTAAGGTATAGCTAAACCCATTACTGGAAAAGTAGTTATACATTGCACTGTAAAAGCGTTGTGGATCATTGTCATTAGCAGAAAATAAATTTTTAGCTAAAGATTGAGTCTGCTGGTTTGTATTTTCGGCTAAATCAATTTGTATATTTTGCAAGCGTTGCCAGCGAGATATAGGCATTGATGATAGTGGGGCGCTTTTAACGCTGTAATTTATACTGTTGCTTAAAAATTGGCTACGAAGTAATAGGCCATCTTCAGTAACTTTAATATCGCCGTGCTCAGAGGTCGCCACTGCTAATCCATATAACCAAGGCTGCGAAGACGGTTCTGCGAATATCTGATAGCGCTGTAATGACTCATTCGCTACATTATGCTTAATCGGTTTATGAGTTTGTGTTTGTTTTAAAGTATCAGATATCAGCCACGTTTTACCATCAAACTCATCATGGATAATTGCCCGCCAATAATAGGGGCCTTGTGGTGGCTTTTCATCATTAAATTGAGCTCTAAAAACGAGTTCATCTGAATTTGATAGCTTAGCAATATCGAAAGGATTTACGCTTTCAGACAAACCTGTTTTAGCCAATTTAGGTCCAGGCAATTGCCAAAAAGCGGGAAGTTTAGGTAAAAATAAGAGTAAAAAAACAGCGATAGGTAATGCTAAAAGCAGCAATTTAGCACTCTTTTTTGATGCTACTTTCAAGTTATGCTTAGATTCAATAAGGGCTAAGACAGAAAAATTTAGAATATAAAGTGTACTAATTATCAAGGTAGCTAAAATACTTTGTGAGAATAAATAAACGGTAGATAAACTAAAAAAGCTTAGCAATGTGATGGTTTGATAATGCTTTTTAGTTGTGGCTTGCAACAGTTTAAACAAGCTAGATAAAATGAGCATTGCGACAAAAAGCGTAACGGTATCGCTAAAACCCACATCATAAAAAAGTACAAATAAGCTCAACGCTGCAAGTATATTCGCAATAACAGCGTTAGGTTTATTTCTATTGGATAGAATGGTTACCCCATTCCAGATACATAAAGCCACTAATAATGAATTGAATACCGGTGGCAACTCCGGAAAAATAAAACATAAAACCACGCTGTAGATGACACAAAGCGATAAATTGATCGCTTTGTGATTAGGAATTATGTTCATTTTCAGCCTTCGTCAAGTTTGAAAAACGACTAAGGGCTTGTAAGCAATTTTGCATATGCTCTTTACCTTGGCTAATGGAATAGTGTGTTGAGGCTAATTGTAATCCAAAGGGCACACCTGAATCATGCGCGTTGCTAATTAAAAAACTTAATTGTTGTAGCCGAAATTCGGTACTTCCTTTAAGTTGGTTAAAATCAAAAATTTGGCTGTCGGATGAAAAGCTAACAAACTCCTTCATCATAAGCTGTTGAGTTTTTGCATAATGCTTCCAAGAAATTCGTTGCATCCCCATGCCAACTTGATGAGTGATTAAACTATCAAATTCATCAGCACCATTTAGATGTTTATTATTCCCATCATTGGGGGTTTGATTATTTGTCACTACAACGTCTTGCTGTGGCTTTTGCTGTTTGGGATAAACAAAAACATTTAACGAAACCTGCATATAACTCCAGACTGATACTAAGCCAAAAGGGTAGCGACTTAAAAACTTCAAACGATTAAGTGAGTATTCGCCTCGTGTATTAAGGCCTAAGTCTAAGTGAGTTATGCATTTTTCAGAGGTAACTTCATCAATTGTAGAAAGCAGTTTACCTTCGTAAAAAATCTGTAGCGCTTGGCAATTTTTTTCAGTATGGATTTGTAAAAGGAGTAAAGCAGAGGAGGGAGCATAACTAGAAATATTTTTTATATATTCAACGGTTAACCCTTTTGCATTACTGTAAGCCATTAATAATGAAAGTACCATAACAACGAGCATAAGATAAGCCATTGCTAGTATTAGGTTATTTTGATAATTAATACCAAGCACAAAGTTAAGTAACGTTACTAATAAAAAACCAGCCCCCATTTTAGAGGGCAAAATATAAATAGTATTATGTTTTAGTATTAAACGCTCGGTGTTGTGTTTTTTCTTTAGCAATGCTTTAAATACAACCGCTTTTAGTTTATACCAAATTGAAATACGTTGATTTTTTTTATTCTTCATAAATTAAAGTGGCACATTAACAGCATTTAATAATTGGCTAATTTGTTGATCACTCATATCATGTTGCAGACCTAAGCGGTGCTGCGCAACACTTGCAAAAATAGCTTGAACATCATCTGGTGTAACAAAATCTCGGCCATCAATAAAAGCCCATGCTTGCGATGCTTTTCCAAGTGCAATGCTGGCTCTAGGAGAAAGTGCGTTTGCAAATTTATTATCTGTTCGTGTATAAGTTACCAATGCTAAAATATAATCAACTACAGGCGCACTTATCGTCACAGCTGTTACTTGTTTTTGTATCTCTATTAACTGTTGTGGAGCAATACGTACAGGTAAGCCATCATAATCTCGATTGTTAGTACCGAGAATTAATTTACGTTCAGCTTCCTTTGGTGGGAAACCTAAGCTTATTCGCATAAAAAAACGATCTAATTGAGATTCAGGCAACGGATAAGTACCTGATTGATAAGAAGGGTTTTGAGTTGCTATAACAAAAAATGGTATGGGTAGGGCATATTTCTCACCATCAATAGTAACTTGGTTTTCTTCCATTGCTTCTAATAAAGCACTTTGTGTTTTTGGTCCAGCACGGTTGATTTCATCGGCTAAAACTACCTGGCTAAATATAGGTCCTTTATGAAAAGTAAAAACGTGTTCGTTGGCATTAAATATACTTGCACCGAGTATATCTGAGGGTAGTAAATCACTCGTGAATTGGACTCGCTGATACGATAGACCAAGTACCGTAGCAAGCGCGTGTGATAACGTTGTTTTTCCCATACCGGGTAAGTCTTCTATCAACAAATGTCCTTGGCTAAAAAGACACGTTAATGCCAATTTAATTTGTCGTTGTTTTCCAAAAATAACCTGTGATAAATCTTCAATAATTTCGTTTACAGAGCTTTGCATAATAACCTTAAATTAGTTCCAAACGTTTCATTACCGTATCTACTTTTTTAGCGTTGAAGGGTTTTGCAATAAAACCTTTTGCGCCAAGTTCCCACGTATTTTGTACATTTTCGAGACTATTGTGGCCAGAGCACATAACAACATGAGTGTGCGGATAATGATCATTTAGGTACTCAAGTATTTGTGTACCATCTGTATCTGGAAGCTCAATGTCGAGGAAAATAACATTAGGGGACTTTTCATCAATGACTGATTTTGCTGATTCAAAATCTCTACTTTCAAGGATATCTTCAAATCCTAGTTCAGTTAAAATTTGATTTAAGTAGTTACGAATATCCTGAACATCGTCAATGATTAGGATTGGTTCTAGCGGGCGCACAAATTCCATATTGTTTACTTCTTATTACGTACAGCTCAAATTGTATTTTCAATACTATGCTAAGCGATAGATAACCTCAAGAAAGATACGCTAATAAAGTAACTTTAATGAAATAGGACTAATTATAAATCAGTCCTATTTAAGTGATTATAGTAAACAGAAGTGTGAACTTATGGTCTAGAATAATAACAGTAACTAATAAATAATTTTTAGTTCAACTAATATTATAACTATTGAGTTGATGTTATTTAAAATACATTAAATGTCCGATACCGCCTAGTATTGGACATATCACTAGATAATGCATTAGTTTACAGGAGGTAATCACCAAATTATTAATACCCTATAATTTATATTATGTTAAATAAAGGAATTTACAGGATATTACTGATGATGACCCATTGTAAGGGGTTGTTCGTTTGTAGAATAATAAAGATATGGATATTTTCGCCCTTGCCTTGCGGAAACCCTCGCCGTTACTGGGTTTGTACTGATTTTGGCGTGTAAATCCTTAACTTTGAATTACGCTTGTTTTTAGACAAACCCGTTCAAAATGACCCAAAACCCGCTTATTCCTGCTCATTTTACGTTTAAAACTAGATATTTTTTGATTGTTAACGTGCTTAAAACCAAGTTTAAACGCCATAAAACCACTTATTCCTGCTTATTTGGCGTTTTAAACGGGATATTTTGAGCGTTAACATGCTTAAAACGGAGTTTAAACACCATTTAAACGCTCTTTAAATCTTCAAAACGTGGTTATTTAAACCTTTTCGGCAAATATAATCGTATTAAACTGTGGTCCTAGTTCAATTGTGACCATGTAGCCTTGATATGATAATTTTATTTGGTTGCCTATATAAGCAAACGTATTTGGTTTTTGAACTGCGTTCATTAGATCATGTATTTGTTCAAGACTAAGTTGACCCGCTAAAAGTTTTTCAATTTGAGTGCTGCCAACTGTAACGGCGCTACTATATATAGGTGCGTTTTTACGTGACAATTCATTTAATAAATTTGCAGGCAAGTGCCCTAGCGTAAATTGCTGGCCATCAGCTCTGGATTTTTTAAGCGCTAACTTTGCTGCGTGTAAATTTACCTGCTTTATATAGTACTGCTGAGATTTCAAAACGGCTTCGTTAAATTGTGGGATTGCTAATTTTTGTAAGTCCGTTGATAAATTTATAACTGATTTTCCTGCTGCTATATCTGCACCTAACCATGCTTTGCCCGGATTATAATCCCAGCCTAAATCTATGCCTGGCAATTTATTAAGTTCTTCACCTGTTGATGAATCTACAACTTTGAATGACTCCATAAATTTATTAACTTTTTCAGGTTTGCTAACTGATAAACCCATGCGTGCAATATCTCGCGCATTAAGTGATACCACCTTACACCTGCAGTTATAACCATTTGGTGGATAATGCGTATCCCAAAACGGATGATCGACTGGTAATAAAATGTAATTCCACTTGCCATGTTCAGGTCTAACGCGACTATCGCCAGCAGTTAAATATAATAAATAAGGCCTGCGCTGTTTGATCCGTTCTTGTTGTTGCCAACGGCCAGCTGCTCGCGCGGTGTTTTTATTATTTTGATAAATGACTTTTGAACGCCAGCCTCGTTTACCATTGTATGACCAGCCATGATCATCAACTATTTTGTCAAAGCGTTTTCTAAAGTCCGATATTGTCTCGCCGTCACTAATTGCAGCATCAACGGCTTTATAAAAATCATTGAGAATTGTTAGTTGTGTTGCGCCTGCAACAGTAAACGCTTTGGCATGAATTAAGCCCTGTAAGTCTTTATATGATTCACTTGTAAGCTTAATTTTGTCTTTAAAATGAGAAATGGCTTCCTTAAATTTAACAAGGTCGCCATATTGTGGAGCTGGTAATGCCATATTAATGCTCTTTTAGCGACTGTTGAATGTCTTGAATTTCGTTTCTACGCGAATTATCGCGGCTATTTCCGAAGAAAAAATTCAATATTGAGGCCACTACAGTGCCTAAAATAAAGCCTAAAATGGTGTCTGCAAAACGTGTTGCGGTCTCTGGAATGGTTAAAAATGTAATGCATCCGATGTAAATAACCGTAGAAAATGACCAAAACCACGCATAATAATAGATGAAACGTTTAGAGAATTTATCATCTTGATTGAGCGCTTTTATCTGCATATTGCGTGCGCTTTGGGTGTTTTTAAACGCTAAATCATCAAGCTCTTTTTCACGATTTAAGAGGGTTGTTCTTAACTCATTTTTTAATGATTCTGAGCTTTTAAGGCTGTTTAATGCCTCATCAGGCGAAGCCGTATTTGTTAAAGTTTGTGTTATATCGACGATTTTAGACGCTACTTTAGCGCCATTGTCGCCCCCTATCCACTTACCTATTTTAGTGTCTAAACCTGTTAGTTTTGCAAGCGCAAGTGCTATTGTTACCGGTTCCATAATTATACCTTTATATAGTTGTTGTAAGTTTTACCACCAATTTTAATAAGCTCTAAACCATCCAGTTTTTTATACTGACGAACGAGGCTTTTAGCGGTTGTAAAGTCGCATGTGTGGTATTCAGTTTTTTCGTAAAGCTCTGGCATTTCTTTTTTTGCACGGCGTTTACCCCACACTTTTTCAGCTTCTTTAATTGATTTGGCTGTGTATTTGGCGCGGGTTCGTTTGCGCCAAACATCAGGAATACACGCAGGGCGTTCGTTATCTTTAGAGTACCAATCGCCTTTAATTACATCGTCGACATACACAACTAAACTGGTTTTCGACTCAGATACACGTCCGCGTGTCACGGTTATTTCAAACTCTCCGAATTTGAAAATGGCTGAGCCAAAGTAACCAGCTAAGTGTTTTTCTAGCTCTATCCATTGCTCTTTTGTGATGGCCATAAGCGCCCCACTACAGCTTTGCAATATCGAGTGAAATTGGTTGCTCTATACCTTTATCATCTTGCTTGTAAAAGCGAATAAAACGGCAAGAATCAACCACGCCAACAGACTCAGCAATAATATTCATGGCTTTAGTCCACTTGCCTGAATCGTCTGAAATTTCGAGTTTACGCAGGGCTAAAATGCGTTGTGGATTAAGTGATCCTTGCTTATCGGTATTGAACGTTTTGCTTACAATGGCTTTAATGTTTTGATTACCGCCCTCAGTCCATTCGTCCAGACATTGATCTATTAACTGTTTAGCGAGCGCTAGTTCAGGGCCTAACTCAATACGTTCTTGGGTTTGCAGGGTTACTTTTAATTGGCTGTCAAAGGTGCGTAGTGTCACATTGCCTTTTTTACCGCCTAAGTTAACGCCATGCTCTTGGGCTAATAGCTCAATAAAATCGTCTGCTTCGGCCATTAAATCTTGCTTAAATTCAGCCAGTGTTTGTTGCATTTCAACGGCTTTATCAATGGCTTTTTTAACAAACTCATCTTTGATCAAATCGGTTTGTTTGATGTTTACAATAGCCACTAAATTGCCTTTGCCGTCTTTTAAATATCCGTCAGGAACGTTATTCATCGTCTATCTCCACAGTTTTAGAATTAGCCTCGTTCATGCCTGCCATAAACTCATACTCCATTGCCGTTTGGGCAACGTTTGCCAGTGCTGAGTCTGAAATATCAGGAAATTCTGAGGTGATTTTTTGTTTAAGTTCGTCCAGGTCTTTAGCGGCCTGAGCAAAATGAAAAAGCTTTTTAATGGTGTCGTCTGTTGCGTGATCAAACAGGTCAAACTCATCGGTAAGTTCGACGCTACCAGCTGATTTTTTGGCAAACTCGGTTTTTGCAGCAGTGGCAATACCGTGGCCTTCGTCGGGTACATCTAGCAGTTCTTCGCCATCTTTAGGCTTAGGAATACCGAGTTCGGTATACGCCCAATCAACACCAACAGGCACAATGCGGGCAGACTCACGCACACGGGTTACGGTGTCTGTGTTGATCTCACGTTTGTCTTTAAAGATGAATTTAGGCGGCTCGCCACCATCAAAATTTACTGTGTGTAACGCGTTTAAAACTTGATTACGAAAAGAAGCGACAAGCGCCCTGTCTGAGCGTTGATTATCGCCCGCACGTTTTGCATGGGTTTCACTGGCCGCGCGTGCACCGCCATTTTTTTGCTCCGTTGCTAGGGTTTGACTTGTTAGTGCTTTACTTATTTCTGCATTACAAAAGTTAACGAGCCGCTCAGGTACTGGCTCACCAGAGAGTTTACTTTCGATGATCTCAATTGTCGTATCATCAGGTATGGCTGCAATGCCGTCTTGCACTAATTTAGCTAAGCCATCGAGTAAATTATTGATGTCTTTATCTTGTGATCCAACAGGATATTTACCCACAGGGAACGGAATACCAAAGCGCTCGCACAGCTGTACAAAAAACTTAAAGCCGCCGTGCTTAAACGTCCATGGCCAAAAGCAGCTACTTAATAATGCAATACCATAGGGATTTTCGGCGCTTGGCATGTGGCGAACGCACGACCAACGGCGTTGATCGACTAGCTCGCCTTGTGGGTTTTCGCTGGTTTTTACCAGCAGTTCGTGATCACTATTAAATGCAAAGCGGCTGTTGCGCCAGGTCTCTACATAGTCAGGTTGCCAATGACCATCCTGTTTAATGTACTTGCCTAAATGGGTGACACTAAACCCGTTTAAAATAGCGCTATAGTTGTGCCAATCCATGTCGGCCCATTCGGTATGTGGGCATGGTTTTTTAGCAAAAAACGCTCTGGCGAGTTCATAGCTTTTTAAACTAGCTGCATCGTCACCGCCTGGCACAAGCTCGGTATTAAAGCTAAATAAACCGCTACGTAGTGAGCGTAATTCACCAATTACATGGGCATCGCGGGCTATTTCTTCATAAATAGCGGTGTTTTTACCCGCGCGGCGCAGGATTGGATCAGGGTTTGGTAGCTCAGTGATAAGCGACGTAAGGTTTGGATCTATCCGGTTTTGGTCAAACATACGGTTAAGCGCAGCGTATGCTGTAGATTTAATGCGTGGCTTGCTATACATGATAGCCCCTTATTTGTTTAGTGACTTTGCGGCTACTTACACGCGGTATACCGCCTGCACCGGTGCTGGCTATCATCCATAAAATAGCGAGTGCACAGCTTAAATCGTAGTGATGAGCTGTTTGTTTTTCTGGCCAGTTTTCAAGCTCGTCGAGCAGTAAACGACACCGTGAATGAAAGGCAATTTGTGCGGGGGTATTGGTTACGTAGGTTTCAAGTGATCCTATGCGTTCCTCGGCTGAAATGGTTGCGGTAACGCCACGTAAAGGCAGTGCAATGCCTTGCTCTAACCCTGTTTTAATAAACTGGCTGCGCATAAAATCAAAGGCGTTATTATTTTCAAACCCCCACACACGGCAGTTATATTCTTTTTGGGCGCGTATTAAGTCATTAAGCAAGCGGCTGGTACCACGTACTTTGCGGCTTTCGTATTCAACGTGTAGTTTTTGTAAATCTTTAGAATGAAAACCCACTAATATTGCGCTGGGATCGGCTTTTTCGGTTTTGCCCATGCTTGGGTCACACGCACCATACGGCACCCAATCGCTTAGGCGATCAACCCAAAAATCAAACTGATAAAATATGGCTTCTTCGTCGCTTTTGGCTATGCCTTGCATTTCGCGGTTAAACTCGCGCTTATTAGCTGCCCACATACACATTAAATCGTACAGCGTGCGCACACTTGGCCAGCTGGTTTTGGCGGCTTTAAGCATTTGCTTTTTGTTTTTTAACCAAAACTTAAATGACGGTTTAGCCTCGGTTGATACGGCTTCGCCTTTGGCGGCGGCGCGTTTTTCAAAGCGTTTGTCGTCATGCACCATTAGATCGCGGCATTGCTCCCATAAGTCCATGCGTTCAGGCATTTGTTTAATGGCTTTAAAGCGATGAACAATGTGCCCTGGTGCTTCTTCGGCTCGGCTTATTGGATCATCGTTATTTAAAACAGTGTTTACACCTAAGAATTTTACGGTGCCATCCGGTGGGCCAAGGTATTGCACGGCGGCTTCTAGGAAGCGCCAACGGTTATCGCGTTCTGTGGGTGATTTAGCCTCGGCATCGGTAATAATGTCATCCGATAGCAGTAATTTAGGGCGGCTGGCACCGTGGAATGTACCGCGTACTGATTGCTCAGCCCCACGGCTTTCAAAGCGTACGCCTTGTGCTGTTACAAATTCGCCTAACTTCCACACGGGTGATGAAGTGCATACTTCGGGAAAGTCTAACGCGAGGTTATTATTGTTAAGCAGCTCAGTTTTAACGACCTCTAATGTTTTGGTTGGCATTTTAGTTTCAGCGCCAAACAAGATCACAAAATCGATAAATTGTTTTATCTTCTGTAAGCCCAGTTCCTGGCATACGTCAGGGTCTTGTAACAGTGCTAACACCGCCACATACACAGGGGCAATTTTTACACCTAGGGTACTTTTACCCTCGCCACGCGGGGCAACAAACCAGTTTTTCCAACCGTTTTTAAGCTTGAGGGCTTCGGGGAACCAGTTCATAAAATAGCGTTGGAACTCTGAGGCTGTTTGATCGTCGTCAAGCCACATATGATGCGGGAAATACGTATACACAAAAAACTCGAAGTCGCCGCCAAGAACGCGTTTGCGGCGTTCTTTAATCGCTGCGGGGCTTGGATCTATATTGCGCTCTTTGGCTTCTATATCGCGGCGTAGTGAGCCGGTAATTTGCTCTATTTCAGCTAAAAACTCGCGTGAATTCATATCGGCCATTAGTCTTCTAACTCCTGATCGAGTTTAGGACCAAACGCGGTAAGTATTTCAACAAACTCAGGGGCAAATTCGGGGTATTTGGTTGATACAAACTTAGCAAGAATTTTTACTACTTCAGCGGCAATGGTGCGCTTTTCAAGCTTTTTATTACCGCCTGATACCTTCATTACTTTGCTCATCATATCGGTGAGAGAACTCAGTATTTTGGTACGCTGGTCAAGTGGCAACGCTGCGCCCTCGGCTGATTTTAACAGCTCAAAGGTTTCGTTTACTTGAATGGTGAACTCTTCAATAAAGTCGGTGGTAAACTCCCCTGCTGTGCCTTCGCTACGGCGGCTTGCTGCACGGGATAGATCCCAATCGTCGCCGTTGTCTTTGGCTTCCATTTTCCAGCGGCGTGCTGTGCCGTCGGCCACGCTGTGTTTAATGGCGGCAACACTTAACGCTAGCAGCTCGTTTACATAGCTGTGGCGTACAGCGTTTTTCTTTTCTGCAGGGTGCGCCATTAGTTCATCAACCCATTTTTTACAGCATACGCAACTAGCGACACGGCTAAACCTGCTGTACCGCCCATAGCAGCCACTTTAATGCGTTGGTTAGTCAGTTTTTCTTCAACTTTAGCTAAGCGGAGTTCTTGTTTTTCAACTGCTGAAGTTTGGCGTTTTTCACTCGCTTTAATTTCAAGCCTTAAGCCGTCGGTTATTTCTTTTTGACGCGCTTCGCTCTTTTCGATGCTTTGATGAATGTCGGCTTTAATGTCTTTTAAGTCATTTAAAATAGCCGCCTGACTGCCCTGTATTTCACCTATGGCTTGAAATAATAAGTTTTCTTGTTCTTGATTCATGGGTGGTCCTTACGGGTTAAATACTTTAATGCCCGTCCATGTAGGCGTGCGTACATCAAAGTGAAACCAATTCACTTGCCCTTCAATGGCGGTGATGTAGGGGAATTCTTGCGGGTGGGCTAATACGTAATCACGTACTTGCTGAGCGGTGTAATTTTCAAAGCTGCAATCAAACGCTTTACCTAGCTTATGCTGGCTGCGTTTTGCGCCAACATTACAATCAAGTGGGCGATAGCCACGGTATTGATTAGCGCCGCCCCAGTACCAGCTATTTACAGTGCATGGGCCAAACGTGTCGCGTAGCTTTTGCAGCATACGCAATGCGCGTTCATCAAATAGGTTGATTAAAAATAAGGGCGAATTTTTAAATAGTTCAAACGTGGCTTTTGGTACTAATTCTTGAAATGTAAAGCTTGGGGCAGTTGGTACCACCACTTTTCTTTTAAGCGCCATGCTGCTGAGTCCTCATTGTGGTTAAACGTTGTTTTGTTAGGACGTAACAGGCAGGTAAGCGGGTACTGCGCACAGGTTTGTTATTAGCTGGGTTTAGCAGCGCTTTAACGCAGGTACGCAATGCGGGCAGGTCTTTTAACGGGCAACGGCGAGATATTGCAATTTGCTCGGCTTTAGAACTGGCCTTAATAATTTGTTGAGCTAAAAACTCAATAAATGGCGCATGCACTGTATTTGTCATGCTGGTAGTAAATCAATTTAGAGGGGGGGATTCCGCTGTAAAGTTGTTTGCGGCTGGGTGAGAGAGGCTGTCTATTAGCTTAGAATAAAAAGGCTTGACGCTGCAAGCCATAAATAAAGAGATTACTTTTTTAGTGCTTTCAATGAGTTTTGGATTGTTTTTCCTAATGAGCGTAAAGCACCTTTAGTTAGTGATGGAGTCTTTCCTTCACCATACTCTGAAACAAATACATACAGTTCATTCAAAATATCACTTTCGTTGGAAAGGTAAGAATCAGCGCTGACAAACTTATACCTTTGATAAAGGTATTCACAAAAAAACTCTATATCGCTATGGTTCCAATTTTTGATGCATTCCTCCCATTGCTCGATATTCAACTCTTGCAGGATTGGTGTCATTTGATAATTGGCATTATCATAAAGTTGTGATTCTTGAAAAGAGGACTTTAATGATTTGAATAACTCGTCATATTCACTCTTAACTTGTTTTTTTTGTATATCTTTTAAATATCGTTCTGCTATTTCTGCATATGGACTATCTGCAATATTTAAGTTCACGTAACCGCGAGATGAATAAAATTGTTTTTTATCAGCTAACGATTTTGCTTTCTCGAATGTAATTTTATCGTTCTCAGGTATGTACATATTTTTTACAAGATAATCATAGTAATATAAGCATTGGAAAAACTTACTAACTTCAACTGAATGTGTAAGTAAAATGTACTTTTCAATTTCCCTTAAACCTTTGCTGAACTCGTCAGCACTTAATCTTGATATGTTATTATATAGTAAGCTATCAAGCGGTGAATTATGCTTTGGAAGTTCATGTAAATTCAAAACATCAGTTAGCTCTATATTTTTACCTACAATAAATTTAACAAAGTTCTCATTCAATTGAAGGGATTGCCTTAAACGTAAATTTAATTTCTCCTTTTCATCGGTAATATCAAGCATTTCAGGTATTTTCATATTGTCGATGTAATACTTTTTAGAAATCAACAAACCATCTCTCAGAAGCATTGTTTTTACCAAATCTAAGTTCACCTCATTATTCTTGTCACTCAAGTATTCTAAAAGTTTATCAAGTCTCTTTAATGTTCGATTTAGAATGCGTAAGTTATAAAGATTGTACATATTTATAAACGTTTCTATATCAGCTTGTGAATTGATTAATTTGTTTAATTTTGACTTTAGAATAAGGTATAAATCAGTGCTACTAGGATCATAAATTATGGTTTCAGAGAATGTTTTTTCAGTAAAGGATTTTTTAAGGTCGAGTTCTTGTTCATCAGTAACGAATATAAATTTATTTTTGCTTTGTGTAAGTGTTAAACATTCTCCAATAATATGCTTTTTTAAAGAAGAGCATTCGATACGCTCAATATCATCAATAATAAATAATTCATCAGAAATATTTTTTAGCATATAGTGTTTTACAGCACCTGCAGAGCCTTTAATAACGTTACTAATGATACTAGAGCCACCAGTCACTTTCTCTGCTGTAGCAAGTAAATGTGTTAGATGGGTTACCGCTTTTGCATCATGCTTTTCTTCTAAATATCTTTTTGCTATTAATAAATCTTTAAAGTCATCTAGTGATGTAATACCTAGTACCGATAGATATGTGATTTTATATTCGAATTTATTTTTGAGTTCAGTAGTCAAAAAATTTTCAACATAGTAAGTTTTACCAATGCCCCATTTACCAGTAAATATAATCATGGGTGGGTATGAGTCATCGTTGAATAAATCATTTATCTGAGTTGCGTAGTCTTGCATATGAAGTTCCTTTTTAATTTAATACAAACTATGTCAACTCCTATAACTTATCAAGACTTTATATGCCTCCCTATACTCATCCATCAAACCCGCTACATCTAACCCCATAACTTTTCGTTGGTTGATGTAACGGGCCAATAGATTTAGACCGTATTCGTACTGCCATCGCTTTGGCTTTTTGCCGCCGCTAAGTTGCAATGCAGTGAGCAGTACAAAGTTATTACTTTGCATGCTTGGGGATGGTTTGAATTCTTACCTCAACACCATCGGTAATGCGGATAAATTCAAACCAGCAATGAATGCACACAGTGTGATCGTTATATATCTCACCCTCTGGAGGGCGTAACGTTTTTAACGTGTGCTGGCATGCTGGGCATTGGTAATTAATAACTGCTTTGTTTCTAAGT
Organism: Pseudoalteromonas porphyrae; assembly: GCF_001298125.1. Lineage (NCBI taxonomy): Bacteria > Pseudomonadati > Pseudomonadota > Gammaproteobacteria > Alteromonadales > Pseudoalteromonadaceae > Pseudoalteromonas > Pseudoalteromonas porphyrae. Next base: position 48,745 of record NZ_LHPH01000006.1, read on the forward strand.
GATGCGGCTTTAAAAAATGCCTGGCATTCAGCTTTAATGTCTTTTAAAAGCTCCATATTGCCCCCTACAAACTTAAATTTAATTGTGTTTCGTGCGCCTGTTCGTCTTGGTATGCACTGTAAATACTGCTTACTTGCTGACGGGTGATCTTAAATTGTTTAACCAGCTGCTGAATGTTGCTGCTTTTAGCGTCCAGGGCTTGGCAAATTTGTTGATTACGAATTTGCATAAGCACTTTGTGTAGCATGGGTATTTGGTAGCTTGATCCTACATTGGCGTTTATAAGCTCTTGCACTAGGGCTTTGCCAAATACCTTTACTACTTCGTGATCCTCGGTTGGCTTTTCAGGGATATAAAACATCTGCCCTTGTTGCTCGGTGAGTACCGCAATGGTTTTTTCAACCCCTAAGTGCTTAACTATGCGGCGCAGGCCATGGGGTAATGCCCGTAAATCTATGGTTGATTCGCTCATGATTGCTCCTCAAATAAATAATCTAAGCCGTTTTCGCTGTCTAGTCGGCGCTGCTCTTGGTATGCCTCTACGTCACGGCGAATGCGGCACTTTTCGCGTTCTGCTGCTTTAACTGGGCGATAGCGTACTTCCTCGGTATAAGCTGGCTTACGCGGGTTAATGGTAAAGTTTTGATACTCTTCGTAATTTGCCATTTACGCCCCCTGCTTTGTTTTATGGCGTATAAGCCACTGTTTAAGTACTTCGATAATGTGCGGCCATTGCTGGGCGCTTTGGCTTAGCTTTTTACCTTGTAAGTGCTTTTCACAAAACGTGTCGCAAGCTTGTTTTGAGTCAATGTTTACTGCGCCTGCACGGCTTAATTGCCCCCACAGGCTGTAAATCATTTTTAGCTGTGGCGGTAACTGCTTTTTACCTGCGTTTGGGTTCATTGAGCGGTAACGCGTTAGCAGCTGCTGTTGCTCAAGCTTGGTTAACCCCGTGCAAGTGTTGGTGCGCTGGTTGCTAACGTAGGCCACATTAAGTTGGTGAGTGTCTTGCTCAATACCCGCCGCCTTTTGTGCAATTTTGATTTGTTGAATTAAGTTGCTCATGCGCTTTGCTCCATGGGTATAAACTCAAACGCAATGGCGGGTTGTAAATTGATGACTTTAATACCCCAATCGCTAACGCCTTGTGTATAAACACGCGCTAGTTTTGGGTGTAAGTTATTAAAGCGAATAGCCAATTGCTCAGCCGATTTAACGCCTAAAACGTGCTGAATGGTAAACAGCTTTTCAGCTATTAGCATTGAAAATGCGGCTTTGATATTACCGTTGCAGCTGTCGATAAACTCGCCTGAACCTTCTTTATCGGCAAGTACAGCCAGCATGTGTTGTGTGCTTATGGTGTCGTTTATTGCTAAACGTGCGGTAAAGCGCTGGGTGTTTAAATTAATTGAAAATGCCATGATTAAATCCTTATTTAAAATGTGTTTAAACAGCGTTTAAACCGCTGGTTTATTAAGTACTGATGAAAAAATGCCATTGACTAACAGCTTGTCTACGGCGGTGTCTGGGTTTTTATTTGTGTGGTTAAGCAAATGCGGGAGTAGGTTTTCAACCAGCTCGCGTGCGTTACCCTCAACGCGTTTGTGCAGCCATTGCCACCACTTTGCATCGTCTTGGGCGAGTTTTACTGTGCCTTCGGTTAGCTCTAAAAACAGGGTGCGAATGTCTTCAACCGTTATTTGGCCGATAGGTTTAGGCCAAAAGCACACGCGGCTTGCTATGAGTTCGTAGCGTTCTTGGGTTTGCAGTTTGTCTACGAGTTGAATATTGCCAACCAGCGTTACACCTACAATGGCTTGGTCGCTAATAGTACGCAGTGGATCGAGTGAGTTTGGTTTGCACTTGTCGGCTTCGTCTAAAATAATGAAGCGGTCTGTGTCGCGCAGCGCCAATATAATTTTTTGCATGTTTTTATAGGCACTCGTACAACGCGATAAGCCCAGTGCTGTGGTTAATTGCTCAAGTACTTGGGTGCTGCTGGTTTGCTCACTACCTGCAATTAAAATAGCCTCTTTGTTATGGCGGCAATACTCGGTTATACCCTTGGTTTTGCCTAAGCCCGCTTGGCCTGCAAACACCGTAAAGCGCTTACGCTGGCGCGCTTGGTCACATGCCATGGCAATAAGTTTTGATGTGCTGGTAGGAATAAAACGCACATCGCCGTACACAATATTTATTTGCTTACATTCGTCACTTGGCTTGCCTTGGTCAATGTCTGCAGGGCGAATAAGTGCCCAAATGTCATGCAAGTGTTTAGTGGGTTTGGCGTTGTACTTACCATTAATTAATTGGCTGATAGATGCAGGGCTTTTACCCATACTTACCGCAATACTGGCGCTAGTAATGTTTTGCTCGCGTATTTGTGGTGATTGCAGGCGCAGGCAAATACGCGCTGCTAGCTCGCGATCAGCCCTATTGTATGACTTATTAAAGCCGTTGCGCTTTTCAACCTCAGTGATGGCTGCTTCACCAAATAACTGATGCCACATTTTGGCAATGACCTTTTCAGGGTTGATGGTACATTTGTTTGCCAGTACCTCTTTAACTGACTGCAATGCAAAGCCACAGTTTAGCTCCTCGGCGGTCATGCCTGTGGTACTAAGCTCTTGGTTAATCAGCTCAACACGCAGGGTTTGCTCGGATGTGTATGGGTGTGGTTGGCTATAGCTCATAGGTTTGTTCCTTACGTAATTTGGGTTGGTCTAATAATTCGTCTAGGTCGATTTCGTGCTGTGGCCGTGCTGGCGATACATCAAAATCAAAAATATTTACTGTGCTTTTTTGTTCGGCTATTGCCGTGATCGGGGCTGCAAACTTAGTGATTGAATCAAGATCAACTATGCGTTCGTCATTTTCTTGGGCTTGAATTTCGCGGCGCTTGGTGTCAATGCGTTTTAAGCGACCAGTGCGGCGCGCACTTTCGGCTTGCTCAATACGCGACGATGGCACGGCATGCGATTTAGCTTTTAAGTTAGCGAACATTAAAAACTCCCCGTTTAGCTTATAAAGCTTGGTGTAGCTGTCGTCGTGTAGGTCGTAGGCGGCAATGAGTTCTTGGCCGTTGTACTGGTGTAAAAAGTCGGCACTGTAGTCACGTTGATGCAAGCGAAAGCGGCCACGGCGAATGTTGACGGTTTCGCGCGGTAACATGACAAAATCACCCTCGACTGGTGGTACGCGCTCTATGTTTTCGTCCCATACTTGTTGGCGGGTTTTGCCCTTAACCTCTGGGTGTGCGCTATTGTGATAATCGTTTAAAAAGGCTTTAAATTCGGCTATCCACTCGTCTACTGTGGGTAACGCTTTTTTGCCTTGCTTGGCTTCTTTAAGTACTAGCTGTTTGTGGCGATCGTCATGGTCGCGCCCGCAATACGTGCTAAAGCGTTTACCAACGCGGTCTTCCATGTGTAAAAAGAACCGCTCTATCCACTTAACCCGTGCATTACCTGGTATGGCAAAAATAACGTCTATTTCAAACTGCGCATAAAAGCCGGTGGTGTCGTCGTTCATGAGTTTGTTTTTGTAGCCTGAACCGTTATCTAGGTAAAACATGGCGGGCACATTGTTATGCACTTTAATAGCGCGGCTTATGGCTGCTAGGGTGTCGAGTGTGCTTTCGGCGTAGCCTAATTCCCAGCCTACAATGCAGCGGCTTGCAACATCTTGAAACGCGGTTAGCTCGGCGCGGTAAGGCTTACCCGTTTTTGGGTGAGCCAGGTATACGTCGAGCGTGTGGCCATCGCCGTTATACATAACGCCAGGCTTTAAGTTGTCGGTTGAGCGCAGCAAATGATCTTTATGTTTTTCACGGTACAGTTTTGCACCCATGCGATACGGGCTTTGTGGGCCTAGCTCATGCGGGAGTGCATTTATAAAACGGCGTACTTGATGATGCTCTGCCTTGTAGCCTTCTTTGTTTAGCTGATCTGCCACTTGCGCAAAACTGGGGCTGTTTGGGCTGTGGTAAAGCTCAAGGCTACGTGCAAGCCAGCTATACTTAGTTTGTGTTTTACCTTTGTGGTTAGGTAATAGGCCATTAATACCGTTGTCTTTATAGGCATTGCACCAGTTATAAATAGTTGCGCGCCCTGGTAACTTACCTAACGCATCAATAGCCGTTGTTATTGTGCCCAGCGCCGTATTTGCACGGTATGCTTTTACCAGCACATCAAACGCTTTTTGTAAGCCACATTCTTGAATCAGTAAATGGCGTACTAACACGGCCTTACTCTGGGCTTTTTTACGGGCTGTTTCGCTGGCATTTTGCCAACTTAGCTCGTTACCTGTGCTTGGTAACTTATTGTATTTTTGAACTGCAGGATGCATTGCTCTCTCCTACTTTTTATTAGAATTAGTGCTAAAACGGTCGTTGAACATGGCTAGCATGTATTCACGGTTGGCTTGGGCGTCTTGCCATTCGTCTTCGGCAAATTGCGGTATGCACTCAGCGCCGGCTAAATGCTCGGGGCCAAACTCGCCACTTAAACGATTGAGCATGTGGGTAATGCGTTGCTGTACGCCTAGCCATAAATGCCACGTTGTTTGCGCTGCGCCTATGCGGTGGTTTAGGTCAAGGTCGCGTGTGTTACAGAGCTGCTCGGTCATGGCAATAAACTGCTCAAGGGATTGGTTAATAACCGCGTTATGAGCAAACGACTCACGGCGAACCTGTGCAACCAGCATGGGCAGCTCGTACATTTGCTTAGGGGCTTTAGTTAAGCGTTCGGTCTCTAGGGCGTTTATAAGCGTGGCCGTTTGGTCTTCAAGCTCGATGTGCTTGTCTTTTAGTTTGCGGATTTCTTTACGGAACTCACGCACTGATAAGTCATTGAGTGTGTCTAGGTCGTCGTCATCTAACGATTCAACGGTTTCAACTGGTAAACGCGCCATTTCAATTAACTTGCTTTTGTTCATGTTTAAAAGTGCAGACGTCTGCACTTTTGAATCTGGCAGCGCTAAAAACATTTTAGATACTGCCATTGCGTTAAATGCATTACGGCGAGGAATGCCAAATTCATTTAGCTTTTTATCGAATTCGCCGTATTGAAGATGTGATTTAATACTTAAGTAAAGCAGCCCGCGTTTTGCGGTATCTACAAGCGCCTGCTCTTCCATACGCACAACCAGTTGCCATGCTTCGTCAACAGAATCTGGCATTACAAGTTGTATGTGCCCTGCCATCTTTTCGATTTTGGCACTAAGCTGCTGTTGCTCTTCGGCACTAAAAACCTGAATTTCAGACGGTTCTTGGTCTTTGATAGTCATTGTTTTGGCCTTATTTATTCAGTTAGAAAATCAGAGACTTGGAATTGAGAATCTTGTGGGTCGCTAACAGTTAGCTGACTTAAAATAGATTGCTGGCTTTGTCTTTTTGCTTCAATTTCCATTTCAAGCTCAGCATGTTTTTGTAGCATTTGCGCTCGTTTATCTACGGGCAAAAATAATAAAGGAGCTAACAAAGTAGAGGCTGGCTCAATTGTTTGAAGTGCCCAACATAGTGCTGGCAATAAATGAATTGGCATTTGTTGCGGTTGGCTGGGTGCAAACCATTTGTTTAATTTTACTTGATCAACATCACTATTATCTGTGGCAGCGTAGTTCATTCGGTCTGCCAGTTGTGCGCGAGAAAAACCGCTTTTGCGCATACACACATTTACCGTTTGACAAAACTTATGGTACACGTCGCACTCTGGAGGTACATCATCATGCAATAGACTTTTTATTTGATTTGAATAGTTCATAGTAAATATTCCCTGCTAATTAACCTGTTATAACTAACGTCATTACGCCATGCTTTGTGGTGCGGGAACTGGTTGTTGATTTCGTAACGCAGTGTAAATAGCTTGCTTACGCTCTGTACGGTCTTTAGGTCCGCGCTTTGAGGTAGTTAAGTATTCATCACCAAAGGCGGATTCTAATGTTACGCCTATAGAAAGTGATATTGCTTCCGCAACTGGTTTTGATTTGGCAGAACCAAAAGCTACATTACGTACATGTGATGGCGTTAATTCCAATGCTTTAGCTATATCAGTAAACGTTACGTCGCGTTCTTTAAGGGTTTTCTTGATTTCTGCAAATGTCATTTTTTTGGAAGTCATGCTAAATTAATCCTATGTAAAATTGTTGTGTCTAATTTATATGTCATAAGTACGTTTTTTACTTTAGTGACAAATTAATAGGACGTCAACTTAATTATCCAAAATAAATGTAATATAAAAAAGGCATTGACTGACCGATATGTTTGACACTACTATTGTTGATATTGATTTCAGCGTTTTTGAACGTTTAAGTGAAATACTTGAAGTTAAAAGTGATAGAGCACTTTCACTTGAATTGGGTTTATCTCACTCAGGTGTATCTACTGCGAGAAAAAAGAACACTCTTCCGTATAGTGCTATTGTTAGTACTTGTATAAAACGGGGGATCTCTTTAGATAAAGTATTTGCTTTAAATGTTGTTAATTCTGCTGTAATCGATCACGTATCCTCGAAAGATAGTCAACCTACACTCGTTGTTGATGATTTATTGGCAGCAAATGCATTGGTTGATAAAGTTTTAGAGGAGTTACTTTTTACTAAAAACTTGCCTGCAGAACGTGAACTTAAAATTTGCAAGAAGTTAAGACCGATGCTTATTCGAAAAGCTTTTGAGCATAATATGAATGAAGTATTTGTTAAAACTATTGCAGAGGGTGCGTTGTATATGGCCTAAAGAATGGAAATTTACTATGTTAAAAAAATCATTAACGTTGTGCTTAACGTGTTTAGCACTTTCGACCTCTACTGTAAGTGCATTAGAGCCACTTAAAGATCGTGCTGTCATTCAGTATATGAATGCGGATATCCTCCTTCCAGATAACTCAACATTAAATGTAGATATGAGCTTTGATTGTGGAAGTGACTTTGCAAAAACTGCCATGATTGTAACAAGCGAAGCTGGTGCATATTTGCTCGCCAATGCATTTTCTAATATTTACGGTCCAGCCGCAGGGCAGCGAGTATTAGATACATGGAATACTAAAACATCAGAGAATGATCCACGTAAACCAACATTTCTAGTTATTACCCCTCCACCTGAAGGTACCGAAAATTGGTATAAAAGTACTATATCAAAAGGTGATAAAAAAATGTTAAATAACAGGGTGCAAATGTTAACGGGCGAAGGTGATCACGCTCCTGAGCCCATGATTATGGGGGTATGCGGATCTCGAGATCACGTTCCAACAGGTCAGCAATTAATTCACTAGGAAAAGTGTAAAACCAACACCTGTTGGTTAAATATAGGATGGACGCCATATGAATAAGTTACTATTTTTGCTCTGTATTTTTTTGAGTACTTTTAATTGTTTTGCGTTTAACATGCAGCATTTGAATGCAGCAGCTCAAGATAATAATAAGAACATATATTTCTCTTCTCATGATGGCGTTTATCGTTTTGATGGAAACCATTATCTAAATCTATCGACTATCTCATCACTACCTAGACGCTGGACAAATGATGTAATATTTCAATCTCCTGGCTATTTATATATTGCATATAATGACCAAGATGTTTGGAAGTTCGATTTGAAATTACTTAAAGCAACGCAATTAAGCGATATCGCCGCTACAAAATTATCTGTTAGTAATACGCATTTGTTTATGTTGGGCAAAGAAGAGCTAACACTATTAAACCTTGATACGTTAGAAACAACTAAACCATTGAGTAAGAAACTTAAAATGTTTGATGTTTCAGCTTCTGCAAACCATGGTTATGTAATGGCCAACGATGGGGTTTATGTTATTAATGAAGGAAGTTCACGTTTAATTGATAACTCTAATGTTAGTAAGGGTGAGTTGGTTGCAACGCCATACGGTGTTATTTACTTCTTAAATAATAAAATGGTTTCATACTCTTATTTAAATGATCTGAAAATAATAAATGAGGATATTACCAGTGCTAAGCATTTACGTTTCTCGCCTCCTTACTTCTTATATTATGTTGACCATGGTTCTATAAACCAAGCTGAAATTACTCAGCTTTCAGTTTTAAGAAAAGGTATTAATCCTAGACCGCAAGCCTATAAAGATCTATTTGTTGATGATGAGCAAAACCTTTGGACATTGGATGTTAGTCGTTTTGAAGTTGTTTCTTCGAAAGTAAAATTAGATCGTCTTGAAATAGAGTCTATTTACAATGTTATAGCTCCTGTCAACGATACAACATGGTTAGGGACAGATGATGGCCTTTATAAATATGAAAATGGTGATTACGAGCCTTTAACCGATTTGAATAAAAAAATTTCTGAACATAATTTTTCTATTACAGCTATTAATCAAACTGGTAACAAAGTCTATATCACAACAAATCTGGGGGCATATGCAATCGATTTGAGGAACAATGAAGTTGAACAGTTTTATTCTGGCTATGTCATAAATCTAAACATAATTGATCAACGTTTATATTTGTCTACTAATGATGATGGTGTTCAAATATTTAATTTAGACTTAGAGCAATTAGACTCTGGGCATATTAATAAATTTCTACCAAATAATATTGTATGGTCAGTCAAAAAACTCCTAGGTACTCTTTATGTGGCTAACGAAAAAGGACTAGTATCGTTTAATCAGCGAAATGAAGCGACTTTAGAACTAGAAAAACATGCTCCAATTGCTGATGTTCAATTGCTCGGAAATACTTTATATGCAGCAACATACGGCAATGGCTTGTTCCGAAAAGTTAACAATAAATGGGAATCTATTGTTAGCCCTTTATACATAAATGAATTGCATTCATTAAGCCAAGAACTTTACTTATCTACAAATCATGGGATTCACAAATACAGCTCTAATGATAGTTATACAACACTGTTAAGTGGCACTGGGCAGTATTCATTTACACCAAACAGCATTTTAGGTATCAGTGATAAAATTACAGCTGCCAGTAACCGAGGCGTAATTAAGGTCGAACGAAATAAACAGGGGCAAGTGCCAAACGGTAAAATTAGTTATATTAAAACAAGTGAGAAAACTTACCTCAACCCTGAAACATTGAAAGTTAATAACTCAGGCTGGCTTGATATTGCTTTGACTAACTATAATTATACATTGAGCAATCATATCAACTACCAATACCGTTTAAATAACAGTCAATGGCATGATATCCCTACCCCATTAATTCAATTGAATAAACTCAATCCTGATAATTATAAACTTGAGTATAGAAGTAAAGTGGATGGAGCTGTTTGGAGTAAGCCATTATCGTTTCATTTTGCTGTTAAAGGCCCTTGGTATAGTTCTAATAGTGCGATGTGGTTTTATGCTTTTGTAGCAGTAGGTTTGATTATATGTGCTGCAGGCTTTGTTTTCTTTTGGCTGCAGAGCTTCCATCGTGTATTTAAATCACACCAAACACAATTACAACGTGAAGGCTTAAGTGTTGCTGCTATTAACTTAGCAAACGGCATTGATTTATGTGGTGGGAATGAAACTATGGTGTGTGAAGGGTTAGTTAAACTAAAAAAAGCACATGACATTTTAAACCCTATTGCAAATAGTCATGCTAGCCTTGGCCATAACGACTTGGCTACAGCAATTGATATGCTGCACGTTAAATGTTTATCTAGAGATGGAATTGAGCCTGAATTTAATGTAACGATAGGAAAAGAGGCTCTTACTAAACAGTTGCAATGTGATATTTACGCGGTGTTATATCATGCTGTTGAGAACGTATTTAAACATGCTAGTGCAACTAAGATCACTGTGCACCTAAATAAAGTGGGTAACAAATTAATGTTGCAAGTAATAGATAATGGCAAAGGCTTATCAATACTTACTCGCTCCGTGAATTTTGGCCTTGGTTACTATGTTATGGATAGCATTGCGAAAGAGTACAAGCAGCCGATTAAGCGTACTTCGGGTAGGAAAGGAACTAAAGTTATTGCACAGTTCCCAGTGATATTGCAGCCAAAGCCGATTCAGGCCAGAAATGAAAAAGCCCCTAGTTAGGGGCTTTTTGTTTAAGCTTCTGCCTCAATGCTTCATCAACGTGTTCTTCCCAATCACCACACCACCCTTCATTTATCGCTTGTTCGCATAAAGCAATGACATCATCCCAATTCTTTTCATTTTTGTAGATCATGGCAAGTTGTGAATAACCCGTATGGCTAGGGATGTGGAATGGCGTGTTTTCGATTGTTAAGTGCTGCATTGATTTATATTTTTTAGAGCTAATAGCAATAAAGCTTAAGTGATCACGTTCCATTTGTTTTACTGTGGCAGCAGCAATATCAATTTGTTTTAACGCATACTGTTTTGCTAACTCGTAGTAACCTTCTTCTTCTCTGCCTTTGTAGTACAGCTCCATCATTCGGCCATATAAAAAATGCTGGTCTACTACTGAGGTTGATAAGTGAATATTGGACTCAGCTTCTTTAAGTATTTTTAGGGCTAATGGCCTATCTCCTTCTTTGGCTATAAACCACCCTCCCACTTCTTTTAAAAACTTCACTGTGCTGCTTGATGAATGAGTGTAATTGCCTTTATCAATATTGCTGCCACTCATAGGTGAATATTGATTACGTATGCGTTGACGCTCTGATGCAGTTAATTTTTCTAACCACCACTTTTGTAATCGATGGTATTTGATCATACCTTGTGGAGTACGTTCACTAGGTTTTGTTTTGTTTGACTCAGGGAATATGCTTTCCATACTTAGGTTTCCTTTTTTGTTTTTAATCCTACTGGTTAAATTAACTACCCCGTTTTTATATGTAAAGGTTTATAAGCGCTCTGTTTTTACCCGTTGCTCTTTGTAAACGCTAAAACTTATTAACGCCTGTAAGCTATTTTAAATACTCTATTAATTTTTGTGGCTACATTGCCTTGCATTAAAACCGTTTAAACACGCACAGTTAAATTTAAACACAGTTTAAACATGGTTTGAACTGTATTTAGGGTTGAGTTTAGTCTAGCTGCGCCATTTTATGCTGAGACAAGGCTTTTTGAAAATTGGCTTTGCTCTGTTTTGGTGTATCAACTAATGGGTTGGGTATAGTTAAATGCCTACCTTTACTTAACACCTGCCTTGCGACTGCAATAAACTCAGTTTCGGTGATTATTTGATCTTGGTTTGCTAATTGTAGACTTGCTAAAAATTCAGGACTTGGGGTGTTATTGAGCCTTAGCGTTAAAGATTCATACATGTTTGGATCAGCTTCACCAGGTGTGTCTGGTTCGTAACTGGGAAAGTGATGGGGTGTAGTAAGGTAAATTTGTGCTGCAATAAAGAAAACAAGCATTATGCCTATAAAGATGTATAGCCCTGTGTTGAAACGTCTGAGAAGAAGTTGTTGATTGATCATAACCAGTCCTTGGTGATTTTGTATTTTTTGAATATAGTACTTCACAAATAAAGTTCAAGGGAACTGATGTGGAAATGGTTAAAAAAGTTTTAAAATGGCTAGTTCGAAATTGGTTTAAAGTTCAAGATGATAAAGCTCTGCATGAGAACAAGTTATTCTGGCTAGTTGTGTTATCACCGCTGGTATTTATAGCTTGGATTTTTTGGAGGCTGACCAGTGAATTAATGACAAAAGGACTTTACAACCCGCATATTAGTGCTGAGTCATTAGCTGGGTTTGTAAGTTACTATGCTTTCCCTGTTGCGTTATTAACTGTTCCACTCACGCTTGCAGTGATGATTAATCGATTTCATTCATCAAAGCAAAAAGCGAAAAGTAATCGATTGGTTGAACAGAACAACACGGCTAATAATTTTTTTAATCATTACAAATATTTTTGTGATCATTGCGAAGCTATAAGGCAGCGTTACTCAAAAGGGGTTCTTGTTCTGAAGCCTGAGGTTTTATATAAAAAGTTATTTATACATTCGTCGATAAATAACTTAAATGCTGAGTTAAATCTAGATTTTATTGAACATTACTTTATTGAGCTGCTGCCAATAGAACAGTCCTTTCAAAATCACTCAAACCAATATCATGATATAATATTCCAAAACGAGCGTGATGACCTTGAACCTTTAGAAATACACATTTTTGTAGAGCCTTTCATATATCTATTGGATTTCAGTGGAATATCATATACAACCTCTATTGAGCAGGAATCACATTTCTCTAGTCAACTTGACCAATACTATGACATATTATATGCACTTATTTGTTTCAATGGTGTATCTAACTACCATGAAGTCTGTGAATACACCAATAAAATGTATGCAATCCTTAGGGCGGATTGTATTGATGATTAGGCTAAACCCTTACTTATCTGTAAAGTCTTTTCCAGCGGTTCAATAATCACTGTCCCCCTACACTGGGTGCCACTTAGTTAGTTTATTGGCACTTGGAACATGGCAAACAAAAACACCCAATTTGATTGGTTTGAAGTTTTTAGAGCAGGTACCCAAACCGACTCTAAAGGCGTTGAACACACATTTAGCGTCGCTGATTTAAGCAGCGTTGTAACCAACTTTAAACCGAAGAGCGCACCACTGGTTATTGGCCACCCAAAAATGGACGACCCTGCATGGGGCTGGGCCAGTGAATTAAAAGCCGAAAACGGGTCGTTGTTTGCTAAAGCTGAAGACGTATGTGCTGAATTTGCACAGGCTGTACAAAGCAAGCGCTACCCTAACCGCTCAGTTAAATTAGAAAAGGTGGCTAATGGCTACCAACTTGCCCACATTGGTTATTTAGGCGGTAAAGCCCCTGCAGTTGAAGGCCTAGCCTGGCAGTTTAGCCAAGCTGATGACGCCGACACACTTACCCTAGAATTTGCTGCAGGTGATATTGACAACATATCGCTGCATACATCAAACGCCCTTACCCGCCTTATGAGCAACTTGCGCAGCTTTTTAACTGACCGTTTTGGCAGTGAAGCGGCTGACAAAGTTGTGCCACATTACGAAGGTGAATGGTTAAAAGAAGAAACCATCATTGCTGAGCATGAACGTGCTAAAGCCAATACGGGTGAAGGTGCCGAATTTAGTAAAGGCGACGCTATTAACAACAGCAATGCCACCCCACCCACCCATGAGGACAATGCAATGGATGAAGAAGAAAGAAAGGCGCTGCAAGACCAAATTGATGCGGCCAACGCTAAAAATGCAAAGCTTGAATACGCGCAACGTGTTGCAGCAGCTAACACCTTTATTAACACCGAAATAAATGGCGGTACTGCACCGCGTTTAACCAATACCGATGGCATGGCTGAGTTTATGGCCAAGCTGGATGACGGCGACACCACCTTTGAGTTTGCTGCCGCAGACGGTAAAAGCCAAGAGCTTAAACCAACTGCGTGGTTTGAAGGCTTTTTAAAAGGCCTGCCTGAGCAAACAGGTTTAACCCAAGAGTTTAATAAAGACGATAAAGACGGCGAAGTAACTGACGACAGTGCAGAAGCATTGGCAGCGAAGGCGCTTGAATTTCAACAATCACAATCTAGCAAGGGCGTAGAAATTAGTATTACCGCCGCGTTAGACCACATTAAAAAGGCCTAAGAGCATGGCACAACCAGGATTTATTAGAAACTTTGTAGCAGTGGCTACGATTGCTGCTAACCGATTAGTTGCGGTGTCTGCGCTTGAAGATTTTCAGGTGATTGGTGCAACAGATGCCAGCGCCGTATTTGCAGGTGTAACAGAGCAAGGCACGGACAACCATTTACGTGTTGATGTGGTCATGACCCAAAGCGCCCCTGTTGAATTTGGTGGTGATATTGCGGCGGGTGACTTAATTGTTGCTGACGCAGACGGCAAAGCCATTGCCTTTGTTTTAGCTGATTATTCAGGGGAAACCCAAATACATGTTGCAGGCTGGGCGTTGGAAGAAGGCGACGCTGGCACCATTGGTGACATATTTTTAGCCCCGCAGTTAATTGCGACTATTCCCGCTTAGCGCTGGGTTAATTTAACTTTATAAAGTGAGGATTTGCCATGAGTAATGGTATGCCATTTACACCAGACGTTGAGCAAACGGCCATAGCCATTGCTTATACAAATAAAAAGCTAATTGCTGATAATTTAGCGCCGTATTCATATGTTGGTAAGCGTTCGTTTCAATGGACTGAATACAACAAAGGCGACAAATTTACACTGCCAGATACCAAAATTGGCCGTAAGTCTAGCCCGAACCAAGTTGAGTTTAGTGTTACAGAAAAAGAAAGCTCTGTTGTTGACCATGGTTTATCCGATGTTATTCCAAATGATGATCAGACTAATGCACCAGCAAACTACAACCCACGTACGCATGCAGCTGAAAGCATTGCGGACTTAGTTTTACTTGGTCGTGAAGTGCGTGTTGCTGAGCTGTATAACACGGCGGCTAACTTTGGTAAGTCTGAAAGCTTATCGGCGCAAGGGTTTAAGTTTTTAGATGACCCTACGCTTGATATTCTACCGTTCTTTTTAGAAATGCTAGACGAGCCATTAATGCGCCCTAACGCGATGAATATGTCTCAAACAGTGTCTACTAAGTTACGTACCCACCCTAACATTGTTAAAGCGTATAACGGCACCAGTGGCGATAAGGGCTTAGTACCTTGGAGCTGGATTAAAGAGCAACTCGAAATTGATCATATTAATGTGGGCCAAGCTCGCTTAAATACAGCGAAAAAAGGCAAAGACGTTGTGCTTAAACGTGCTTTTGCTGACAACTTATCGTTTACGTATCACGACCCATTGGCGTCATTTCAAAACAAACGCATGACCTTTGCGCTAACTGCGCGTTATGGCTCGCGTGTGTCATCAAACCGTGATGTAGCCGCAGGTTTAAACGGTGGTGTAGAAGTGATGGTGGGTGAAGCTGTTAAAGAAATAGTGTTAGCCAAAGACTGCGGTATTTTGCTGACCAACGTGTTAACACCTGCCCAATAAATCATTGTTCCCTGTGTAAAGGCCCCAGTACCGACTTGCTCGGGGCCTTTTTTTACTAACTGAGGTACGTATGTTTACGACAGAACAAGCAGTTATAGACAAAATTGGCCTTAATACGCTGTTGCAATTTGCGTCGAATAAATTTAACGAGGCAGGCACGCGCGTAACGCGTGATGATGTAGAAGCCGCCCTTTTAAATGAGACTTACAGCGAGTTGCAAGAGCAAATTAATGCCTGGTATGTGCAAGCACAAAAAAATGTAAATGCGATTATAGCGGGCTACGTAGCACGATTTGCATTAAACCAAGATGATATTAATAACTCGGTCTTGCCTGGCATTGCTAACAATTTAATGCACTGTGAGCTTGCCCCTAACATTGCTGACGAAAACCTTAAAACCCTGAAAAGTAACGCAATGACAATGCTTGATAAGGTTAGTAAAGGTGTGATCCAAATTAAGGAAGATGCGCCTGCAGGCGTAAGAACTGGGATGCGAACAAAACCTGCAGGCTCTCAATTTAATTGGGAACGCTATTAATGGCGGGTGTATTTATACACATAACGGGTAATGCACTGCCCCGCTTAACCCAAATTGCAAATACAAGCGGTGAACCAGCTGATGTATTGGACGACATTGGTGCATTTTTAGACATGGACGTCACCACCCGATTTTTACGCGAAGTAACACCCGAAGGCCGCAAGTGGGAGCAATCACAAGCAGCAAAAGACCGTGGCGGTTTAACGTTAACTGATGAGCGCAACCTTGCAGGCTCTGTTACGCACAATGTAAATGGGAATACGCTTGAGCATGGCTTAGGCGAAAAGTACGCAGCTATACACCATTTTGGTGGTGAAACTGGCCGCAATAAAAGCGTGACGTTAATTGCACGGCCAATACTGGGTATTGCCGCTGTGCAAGAAAGTGAGATTAACGACATCATCACTGACTGGTTAATTTAAAGAGCATTTAAATGGCATTTAACTTTGATTTAAACAACATAGAAACCCTGCTAAGTAGCACTGTTTTTGACGCTTCGGTGGGGTTTGCGAGCGATTTTAACCATGTGCGTGAACATGCTGTACACAGCGCGCAGCTGTTTGTATTGCCATTGGCCGATGACAACACTAACACCAATGAAGTACACGGCCTTGACGAATACCAAGTTAAAGACGTGTTTGCGGTGATGATTGTGATCCCTTGTGCTGCGGGAAATGCGCACAGTGATGCACAAGTAAAGCAATTGCGCGGTGATGTAAAAGCCGCTATTGCAGGATGCCAATACCCTGGGTGGGACCCAATAAAGCTTGATAAGGGCCGCACTATTGAGCTTAACAAAAAAACCAACAACCTAATTTACCAGTGCCAGTTTAGTGTAACTGGCCTACATACCGTAACTGTGAAGGTGATGCCATGAGCAAACAGACTGAATCGCAATCTACAGAACCCGCTGAGCAAAAGCAGGCTTATACAGCTCCTAAAAAGTCCCACGCGATGACGATTGCCCAAAACGTTAACCAGGTGCTTGCAAGTACCAAAGGGAACAGAGACGAGATAGCTGGCGCTTTTAACTTAAAAAGTGGTGAGCTAATTAAAGTGGAGCAAAGCGCATGAGCAGTTGGCGATTTAAAGACAAACTCATTTTAGCTGATGCCCTGGGCACAACCTTAACGGGCCTACACGCTATTTATGCCAGCGAGGTTGAGCTGTCACTTGAAAGTGAAAGCGAAAAAGACGAGCTAGAAACCAGCTACAGCGGTGCCAGCCTTGAAACGTTTTACGGTGAGCACATAAGCCTTAACTTTAAAACCCCGCTTGCGATGAGTGGCACGGTAGGTAATGAGCCTGCCTTTGCGCCGCTTTTACTTGCTTGTGGCATGGTGCAAGTGGCTGATGCCTCAAGCGTTACGTTTACCAAAGGCGCGGCTGTAGCGGTTACGTGTAAAGTGCGATTTGGTAAAAACACCCACAACATTAGTGAAATGAAAGGCAATGTGAGCTTTGCGCTTGAAAAAGGCAAACCCATGCTTAACTGGCAGTTTAAAGGGTTGTTTAGTGCACCGGTTGCAAGTAACGCCGCCCCTGCTGTTAATTGGGATCGTTGGGTACGCCCTGAAGTACTTGGCGTGAGTAATAGCAGTGACTTTAAGCTTAACGATGTTAAACGCACGCTACATAAACTTACCGTTGATTTAGGTAATAACGTGGTATTTGACCGCGCCATTAATCATGAAGAAATAATGATAACGGGCCATGAAAGCAGCGCTAACTTTACGTTAACCGCAGAAGAACTGGCAACCTTTAACCCGTTTGACGATGTTGGCAAAGTACACATGTTTGAATTTACCCACGGCACCGCCGCAGGTAAAAAAGTCACTATTATTGGCCGCTACCAAATGCCTTGGCCTAAGTACACCAGCCTTGACTCAGAATTAACTGGTTATGAGTTTGACGGCAAGCTAGTACCCAGCGGCGCAGGGTATGACGAACTGACGATAGTGTTTGAGTAAGTTAGTCACCCATAAATAACAAATTACGACTGCTAAATTAGGAAAACACGCAATGAAATTAAAATTATTAAATCAGTTAAAAAGTGCCGTTATAAGCGCCCCGCTCAACTTTGAGTTTGGTGGGGTTATTTTTAAGTTTACGGCAAAAATTAAGCTAGTACCTGAAAATGAGCTTAAAACACTGACTGAAAAGCAAGGTGCTAATGATGGCGAGATAGTACGTGAGCTGTTAGTAAGCTGGGGTGACTTTTTTGATGACGGTAAAGACGTACCCTTTGATAAAAGCACCCTTGAAGAAATGTTGGCGTACAGCGGCCTAACTGCCCGATTAAGTGTTGAGTGCATTAACGCCCAGTACCGTATCACTGAAAAAAACTAGCCGATGTTGCTAGGTGGTTTTTGGGCGACCTAGCAGCAGCCAGTAAAACGTTGGATGACGACGAAGCCCACTTTGGCGCACCTAAACAGGATGTGCCTAACAAAGAAGGTACATTGTTTGTATTGCCTCAAAATCACACGGCGGTGGTGGCACTCACCACCGCCAGTAGTCAGTGGCAGCGGGATAATGAAGGCGTTGAAATTGCCCTTGATTATGCCAGGGCTGATATAGCCTGGCGCTATGCAAATATAACTCTTAACCCTGATGATTTTGCAAAACTGCAAACCCTTGAGCGCACCATTATTGGTTTAATAAGGCGACCCGATGAGCAACAACTTGAATTTGGCGTTACGCTTAAGTTATGACGGTAGAGCTGTTACAACCGGTGCACGCCAAAACGTAACTGAATTAAACCGTATTCAACAAGCGGTGCAACGCCAAATGGCCGCTAACCAGCAGTTAGGTGCCAGCCAAGCACATATAATGCAACAGCAAGGCGCAATGACGCGCCAATTGGGGTTGATGAATAGCGCTTACGGGCAAATTGGGGCTACGCTCACTACTTTGGTAGGTATTGGCACCGCCACAATGTTTGTGCGTGATACGGGGGCTGCACAGCTACTTGATACCCGCCTTAAAGGGCTAACTGGCTCAGCGCAAAACTACGCCAAAGTACAAGAATACCTATTTGCCACATCAGACCGGTTAAATACCGGTTACACCACCCTTGCTGACTCTTACAGTAAAATTTTAACCCTACAAGAAGTGGGCGTTGTTACCCAAACCCAAGGTAAAGCTATTTTAGAGGGCATGGCTAACGCCGCAGCTAAAACAGGTGCCAGTAATGTGCAGCTTGGGCAAAGCTTGTTTGGTATGACCCAAGGTATGACTGCCGGCGTTTTACGCGCTGAAGAGTTAAACCAAGTAACCGAACCCATGCCAGGGCTTTTACAAAAACTCGATAAAGCTGCTGGTAAGGCAGCCGGTGGTTTTAGGCAGATGGTTAACGATGGCCAAGTAACCAGCCAGATGTTTAAAAACTACCTTATTAAGGCACTGGGCGATTATGCCGGTGCTGCTGAGGCCACAGAAGGTAAAATTAACGCCAGCTTTGCAGAAATGGGGAATGAGTACCAACGTTTAATACGCAAATATGAAGAGCCAGTAAACTTTGCTGTTACCAGTGTGGTTGACTCAATTACCGACACGATGGGCTACTTGCGTGAGAATGAAGACGTTGTTGATAGCTTAGTGATTGCCACTGGTGCATTAGCCACGGTATTAACGGGGCATTTAGTGGCGGGGTTAGCCGCAAGCGCTAAAGGTTATGTTGCTAATGTTGCCGCTAAAAGCCGTGTTTTAGTTGCCGATGCCGCTCTGGCAAAACAAAACCAAGCTAATGCAGTGTTAGAGCTGCAACGCGCTGCACAAATGAAAGCGTATGCACAGCACACACTTGCGGTGGCTAATACCACCAATTTACGAACTGCCGCAGTTGCCCGCTTGGCTGCTGCGAATACTCGCTATACAGCAACTCAAGCAGCTGCTACCACTGCTACAAATATTTATACTGCAGCTGCAGGAAGAGCAACCATTGCGAGTAGAGGATTAAATGTTGCAATGGGCTTGTTAGGCGGCCCCATTGGTTTGGTTGTAACTGCTGGGCTTGCACTTGCTTATTTTGCAAGCCAAGGGGATGACGCGAGTAAAACAGCCAAAGAACTAAAAACGTATATTTATGATTTAAGTGATGCTTTTGACTCGCTAAATAACACCAGTGCGGGTGTACAGTTAAATACGGCATCTAATAAAATGGCTGTTTACACACGTAATATCAATAATGCTTATGCACAACTGAGTAAATTGAAAGCCCGTGAAAAAAACTCATCAGATGAGCGGACTAAGGGAGGGTATCGTCGTCAGATAAATGAACTACAAAGCTACATTAATAAACAAAGCACATTGCGTGCAGAGATAATGAATAGCACCCGTACAATTGCTAATTTTGAGCAGAACCTAGAAAAACTGCCCTGGCAAAAAGTGGCAGATGCGTCAAAAAATGCATTGAGTGCCCTGCCCGATAACATTAAGCGTTTAGAAGTAAGCTTAATGGGGGAAGAAGCCCGCTTAAAAGATAGCTATGAAAAACGTAAGCAAATGGTGATTGTTGCGCGTGAAAACGATGCTGCGAATAAAGTTAAGTACGACGCCATTTTAAAACAGCTTGATGTTAAATATGGCGAAGACCTAAAAACCATTGCACAAAAGCGTGAAACTGAAAAAACACGGATACAAAACCAAGCTGAAGAAAAACGCAAAAACGATTTACAAGCTGACTTAGAAAACCGTATTGCTGTAATTAAAGGCTTTGCTGGGCGCGAAGCGCTGGCCGCTTACAATAATGAATTGAGTGTTGAACAAGCTCGCCAACAAGCACGCGTTGATGCAAAACGGCGTTCGCAACTTGGCCTTGCTGCTAATGATGATGCGGGCGAGCTTGCATATAACACTGATAATCAGCTACGTGATTTAGAGCGCCAAACAGAACTAAACTCTGCTGATGGCTATTATAGCCAACGGGAGGCCAGCGAAGCCGCGCACCAGGAACGGTTATTTCAAATAAAAAACCGTTATGCGGGAGCACTACAAAGTAACATTGTGGCTTTTGCTAACTTTGAGAAACAAACCGAAACCGACAAGGCTAATGCGATTGTGGGCTTAGGTGCTGCTACGTTTAAAACGATGGCGAATCAAAGCAAAACCGCGTTTAAAGCCTACAAGGCGTTTGCTATTGCTCAAGCGATTATAAATACTTACCAAAGTGCTACCGCTGCATTTAACTCATTAGCCGGCATTCCTATTGTAGGCCCTATTTTAGGCGGTGTTGCAGCAGCTGCGGCCGTTGGTTTAGGTATGCAGCAAGTGAGGCAAATTAAAAACCAACAACCAGCAGGTATTGCGCATGGTGGTTTAGATTATGTGCCAAATGAATCTACCTATGTATTACAACGTGGTGAGCGTGTATTAAGCCCGAAACAAAATACAGAAATTAGCCAAATGGCTAGGCGTTACAACGCAGGCGGCGCGGCAAATGATACTGGTAACAGTGGTGTAAATATCCATATAACCAACCAAATTACCGTGCAAGGTGGCACGGATGAGCAAACAGCCAACACGGTAGGCCAAGACATAGCACGCCAAGTTATAGGTGTTGTGGTGGCTAACATTCAAGAGAATGGTTCGATTATTCGCGCGGTGCGCGGTGCAGCTTAGTTGTTAAGTGGTTGAGATTGGTGTAAAAAGGAGTTTTAAAGCGAGGGAATGTTCATGAGTAAAAACCTTAAAGAAACAGCAACAAATATTTTGAAACAGTCAAATAGAAACCCTGCAATTTACTCTATTTTTATAGCAATATTTGGTTGTGCTTTTTTTGTATATGAGTTTTTTAACACATTTAGTTTTAATTTAAATACCCCTATTGAGAATTGGGTTGCCACGGCTTCATATTTCAACAATGTTTTTTCACCGATTTTATTGTTCGTATCGATACTCTTACTTTATAGAACATGGAAAGACTCTAGGTCTGCTCTTGAGTTACAAAAAATTGAACTAGAAGAAACTAAGTTAGCTCTTAGAGAACAATCCGACACACAAAACTTTAGTGTAATTAAAGATGCTGTTTTTGAAATTGCAAATCAAGTAAAGGAGCTTCTACAAGTTGACGTTAAAGTAATAAATAAAAATACATCGTATGCATTAATTGATGTTGACAACCCTCTTCATGAGCTCCCAACAAATTTCTTAGATATAGACTGGGATGATGAATGTTCAAAAGAAACGATTCAAACAATAAAACTAGAATCCATTATTGAAACCTATTTTTTTCATATGAAAGGTAAGCCCTTTGAAAATGAAGAAAAAGAGACTCAATTTGAAAACATTATTTTTACAGATACCTTTTTTACATACATAGAT